>NZ_LLWH01000163.1 GCF_001411475.1 Pseudomonas endophytica
CCAGCTCCAGCGTATTGCTGCCCAGATGATCCGAAAGGCCGAAGCGTATTTGCTGATTTTCAATGCCTTCGGGGCAACCTTGCTCCCAGTGCAGGATACGAATGCTGTTGAGCTCTGCCGTCACGATCACAGTATTGAGCCACTCGCCGGTTGCGCTGTTACGCCGGATCTCAAGGCCAGGCAAGTAGCGTACTTCGTTGGTGTGTTGCTGATTTTTAGCTTGGCTGCGACGAATTTTCAGTGCACGTTGGCCGCTGCCGTCATAGCGATAGATTTCATCATCGTCCACACCCTCGGCTCTAACTACTTGGGTGACACGCTGTAACTGATTGCGCACATTCCAACTGAGCATTTGCCCAGGTTCGAGCATCAACTGATTGCCGTTTTGATCAAACCCCCTGCCCAACCCCGCAGCAGTACCGACCAAAGTCTGCTGGAGGCTGTGGTTACTTTGAGTAGCGATATTCATTTGCCGCGTATAGCCAGTGGCATGCTCTGGCAAATGTTGCAACGTACTCAAGTTGCCACTGGCATCGTAGGTATAACGTTGTCGATAGTTACGACACAGGGAGCCTTGGGTCGCACTAAAGGCCAACGCCTCAGGCAGATTCGGCCCGCTGACAGAGCGGCTACTTTCACGTCCCGTCGTTTCAATCAGGCGATAAAGGGTGTCATAGCGGTATGTGTTCTTTGCCTCGGTTCGGGCGTTATCAAACCACTGAATCGGTTGAGCCGCGTCACTCACACTCAACACATTTCCGACACGGTCGTAGATATAGGCCAAATCTTGCAAAGGCTCATTGAACTTGCCTACTCGAAAGCTGCGCGAGTGCTTAAGACGCTCATCAAACGCGTTGTACTCAAGCACACTCAGTACACCGTTACCTGCACGCTCGCTGAGCACCTGCCCAGAGGCACTGTAAAGTCGCTGTTCGAGCAGGGTGTGGTGGTGGCCATCGTTCAGCGTGACACCGAAACGAACCAGCAAACCATCCTGTGCATACTGGGAATGCTGAAGGTTACCTTTAGCATCCGTCTGCTCGATTAGTTGACCTAAAGCTTGATAACGCCAAGTGCTGGTGTGCCCTGCGCTGTCTGGCAACTCATCCGTAAAACGTCGGGTTTGGGTCGAGAGTTGGCCGTGCAGATCATAGGCTCCAAAGAGTAACTGACCTGCTGGATCAACGTGATGAATGAGCCTGCCGCAGCAATTACGCGCGGCTTCAGATGAGGTGGTTTTCCCATAGGTTAGCTGCTCAACACTTGTTCGGGTAGCTTGGTCGCTGGATTGTTCAAATGCCCGAGTTAGGCGTAGTAGCCGATCATACTCATACGACTCGCAGGCGCCGCGGGCATCCCTGCGTTCAAGGACCTGCCCAGCGCTACCAAACCATGTGATACGACGCCCTTTGTCTACGCTGTCACTCACTAACTCGCGGCCCGACAAGGAGTGACACAGACGCTGATTGGGTTTTACGCTTGCGTCGCTTTGGCGCATGGCGGTCAGGCGCGGGTCCCACTGCTCATTGAGCGCACCTCGACGACCGAATACGCGTCGGCTGACTCGGGCTTGAGGGCTGTCTTGGGCGCTTTGACGGTAATAGTCCACGTCACGGACGCTCAACCCACGAGGATCAAACGCCGTTAGCGATGGCGTGTGTTGATGTAAAGAAGGCTGCATTGGGTGATGTCCTGAACTGCACAATAATTAAAAAGTGTAGAGATCAGGGCTCATCCCTCCCGACTAATCTTGACACTCTTTGTATCCAGATAAGTTCAGTTACAACATTTAAAGCGCATTCGTATCCGCCTTGCCGGCACTGTCTGACAGCGCGTTGAACGCTAGCGTGTATTCACCCTTAGCAGGCAGCCGCTCTGTGGCTTAGATGACTGGCCAGTTGCTAAAGATAGAGAACTCAGTCACATGCCGATTTCAAGCCAGATCAAAGTGAAGTGTTACTGCAGGTTCCCAAAATGGTAACCGCTGCAGGTACAATCCCCGGCTTTCCCATCTCCAAGGATTGCCAATGTCCGGGCTTGAACTGTTTGCCGCCGCACTGGGCGTTATTGCCGTCTGGCTAACAGTCAAACAAAACCCTTGGTGCTGGCCGATTGGGCTGGTGATGGTGCTGCTCTACAGTTGGATCTTCTTCGATGTGAAGCTGTACTCCGACATGCTGCTGCAAGGGGTGTATGCGTTCTTGCAAATCTACGGCTGGTGGCAGTGGACCCGCTCTGGTGCTCAGCATCAGGGCCGACAAGTGACATCATTGAAAACACGGCAAATTGCCTTGGGTCTAGGTATTGGTGCGATTGGCAGTCTAGCGCTTGGCGCAGCCATGGCCCACTGGACCGACGCCGCTCAACCTTGGCTCGACGCTGCTCTCACGGCTTTTAGCCTAGTTGCGCAACTCTGGATGGCACAAAAACGATTGCAGTGTTGGGCGCTCTGGTGCGTGGTGGATGTGATTTTCGTCGGTCTTTTTGCCTACAAGGGCATGTACCTGACCGCAGGTTTGTATGCCCTGTTTACCGTAATCGCCATTCAAGGCTGGCGTGATTGGCGTGTTGATCCGGCGTTGCGTTCATGAAGGTCGTAGTTCTGGCGGGGCCGGAATCCAGCGGTAAGAGCTGGCTCGCGGAGCAGTTACACGCGCATTTTGGCGGCCTTATGGTGGGCGAGTATGTGCGTTATTTCATTGAGCAAAACCCACGTGATACCTGCCTTGGAGATATTTCAGATATCGCGCGTGGGCAACTTGAGTGGGAAGATCAAGCTCGCGCCAAACAGCCTGATCTACTGATTTTGGATACTCACCTATTGAGCAACATGCTCTGGAGCCAAACCTTATTTGGTGACTGCCCCTGCTGGCTAGAACCCGAATTATTGAAGCGTCGTTACGATCTGCATTTGCTGCTGTCACCGGATGACGTGCAATGGACCCAAGACGGTCAACGCTGCCAGCCCTTGCTGGTGGAGCGTCAGGCGTTTTTCAACGCCAGTCGCCACTGGCTTGAAGTTCATCACCAACCGATGCAAGTCATCACGGGAGATTGGCTCACACGTCAGCAACAAGCCTTTGCTAGCGTAGAGCGGTTACTCGATTAATGTCCGTTGTTGAAACAGTTGATCCCGCTCAAACCCTTATAAAGACTGAGGTCAGAGAATAGCTCAGTAGAACTGTCTCAATATTGATACAGCTTCGCGCTGTGCCAGTCAGGCTCATGCTTTAAAACCCGCTCATCTATGAAACACTCTGCACCGTTAGTGTTGAGAACGTACAACTAACCTATTGTTATAAAACAATTAATTTATATAGGCATGTCACTTGCTTAGCTATTGCCAGCCTATAACCCAACTTAGAAAGAGCTTAGGTTGACTAAAGTATGGAGTCTGCAATGAATACTGCCGATGCTCTTAAGCCAATGGTTTATGCCCTCGCAGCACTTGTAGCGGCCACTCAACAGCCGCGACCTAACGAATTTGATGCTTGTGCAATAACCGATAAAAAGTTGGCCGAGAGACACCCAGGACCTTGGCCGCAGCGCTCAGATTAGTCGCGTGACGGTGCAGCACATCGCATAGAGCCTGCCGCTCAGCCCGATGTTTGTAGTCTTCGAGGGTGTCCATTCTAAGTACGGTATGGGTGGGAACGTCTAAACCTAGATCCGCGGCTTCGATTTGTCGTCCCTCAGCCAGTATCAGGCCACGCCGAACACGGTTGGCCAGTTCACGAATATTGCCCGGCCAGGCATGGTTGGCCATCGCGATCAGAGCCCCCTCACTGAAAGGGCGTGGACGCCGACCGGCTTCAAGACTGTAAATGCGGCAAAAGTGATTGGCTAATAGACTCAGATCACCATGTAACTCACGCAAAGGGGCTGTGCTGACCTGAAGAACATTGAGTCGGTAATACAAATCTTCGCGAAAGCCGCCTGAGTGGATCGCCGCTTCGAGATCGACATGGGTGGCGGCCAGTACACGTACATTGATCGGTATCGGATTCACCCCTCCTACTCGTTCAATGTGCTTTTCTTGCAGAAAACGCAGGAGGTTAGCTTGCAACTCCAGAGGCAAGTCACCGATTTCATCGAGCAACAATGTGCCGCCGTTGGCGGCCTCGATACGCCCGATCTTGCGTTGATGAGCGCCGGTAAAGGCGCCTTTTTCATGGCCAAAAAGCTCAGATTGAATCAAATGCTCCGCGATTGCCCCGCAATTGATCGCAACAAACGGCTGATCGTGACGCAGAGACTGACGATGCAAGCTGCGTGCAACCAACTCTTTGCCTGTGCCGCTTTCACCGCGGATCAGAACCGGCGATTCGCTCGGCGCGAATTTACCGATCAACTTACGCAACTCACGCACACTGCGGCTCTCACCCAACAGTTCATGGGTTTGAGTGTCAACATGGTTCAACATCTGGTCACGCAAGCGGGCCATGCCGAACGCTCGACCGAGGGTGACCTGTACGCGTGCCACGTCAAACGGCAAGGTATGGAAATCAAAAAACCACTCGTAAACGAAATCACCGACATTTTTGATCTTCAATACCTCTGGGCTCACCACAGCAATCCACTGCGCGCCGCTACGACTGATCATTTCCTTAAGGGGCGCTGGATGCTCAAGGTGCTCGGACAACAATCGAAACAAAACAACATCACACGAACGCCCAACTACCGACGTCAGACTACAACTGTCCACTGACCAGCCCATTTTTTGCAGCTCAGGTAATAACTGATGGCAATCTTCATAAGGATCAACCACTAACAAGCGCCGAGGTGATGACATTGCAAGCATGAGTGATCCTTCACATCAGTAAAAAACGAGTTGTATATTCAAAGTTTTAAAAACCGGTGAGCTTAACGTTAGCAACAAGTTTGGGCCTGGCTTGTAACGTTTTTTTATAACGCTGATAGCCAATTGAGATTTGCCAATCCAAAGGCATAGCAAACGTTTCTAGAGTCATTTAAGTGAGGGGATGGGTAGCGACTCAGCGTTGATTTAAATCAACGCCCATAAAAAATTTTAAAAAAATGACGTACCGGTGTGACCCGAAGTAGGTCTCGAGACATCAGTACTAGTAACCAACCGAACGGTACGCCCAGCCGACGGTTCATCATTTGATGGGCACACATGAGAGAAGACCCTATGAACGCCCCGCTCCGTTTCAACGAAGCACTTTTGATTGCCGGCCACGCCTTTGAACCCTTTCAATGCGTAGCTTGGGCTGCGCCTGATGGCCAAGGCGAATTGAGCCTGACTGTGATTGACCGCACCAACACACGCATTGGACGTAAGCAAATTGCACTTAGCGCACTGTCTGATGCCAACCAGCTGAAAGATCTGCTGGCTCAAGCTCGCAACGAGTTGAGCGACGAAGGCTACGCGCTCCAGCCTTGGGCCATGCCTGTTTAATTTTAAAATCTGTTTTGGGCCGGGAACGAACGTGCAGGTGATCATTAATGATTAAAAGATCCCGAGCACGTTCGCGCCTATTATCAATTCAAGGCGTCTATATGGCGGTATTCAATATTTAACGCTGCGCTCATTGTCAGCGCTTTACCCAGACGAATCGGCCCCCGCTCGATATCTATCAATACCCCCGGACACTCCAACTTCGGCAATATCGGTTGCTCTTTTAATCGGCCATCTGTCATCAGTAAAAAACGTTGCTGCTCCTGCGGGAACTGTTTGCGACGCGTTACAAGCCAGCGTGCAATCTCTTGTAACGCCTCAAACAACGGCGTTCCACCGCCTGCGCCTAAGTTTTGCAACCAAATGTCCAGGGCCTTTGAGGCCTTGCCCCCACTGATGTGCCAGTGTGGCGCGCTCCCACTGGCCGTCATCACCGCGATTCGAGCGCGTTGGCGGTAAGCATCTTCGAAGAGTTGAGCCAGTAGCCCTTTTGCATCGCTGAGCGCTTGATGCCTTCGGGTTGAGGCAGAGGCATCTATCACAATCAGCCACAGCTCCTGAGCCGCACTTTTACGACTGTGGTAGGCAAGGTCATCAAGCGTTTGCGGACGACCGCGCAGCAGGGTTTGCACCCAATTAATTGCCCCGCGTTCAGCACTGCGGCCAGCGCCCTGCCGACCTTGCTCAAGTGTTCCCAACTTAGGTTTGGCATCCGCCCCCGCCGCTGAACGAGGGCGAACGCCTAAGGCTTTTTTGGCCAGCTCGGTACTTCTCGTCGATGACCCATTGCTTGCGGCTGTGCAGGCAGCTCACCCCACTGGCCTTGGCCCGTACTCAAGGAGCTACCCGCCGCTTCAGACTGTGGCTGCGGCTGATCAGCGCTGGGTCGCTGCGGCGGCTGTTCGCGGCGACGATGGCGCAGGGCAAACTCGGCTACAGCATTAATGTCCTCGGTGCTGATAGCATCAGCCGCCCGCCAAGCAGCGTGAGCCCGCGCAGCGCGCAACCAGACCAGATCCGCCCGCAGACCGTCTACGCCTGCGGCGAAGCAGCGCTCGGTGATGACCGCCAAGGAGTCATCGTCTAAAACAATATGTTGCAACCTGTCCCTCGCCAGTTGGCAACGTTGGCGCAACTTCTCTTGAGCCTGCTCCCAGAGTGCGCAAAAACCCTCTGGGTCGTTATCAAACGCTAAGCGGCGGCGGATAATTTCTCCGCGCTCAACAGGTTGTGGTTGGTCGTCCATGGCCACGTTCAGACCAAAGCGATCAAGCAACTGCGGGCGAAGCTCACCCTCTTCGGGGTTCATGGTGCCGATCAATACAAACCGCGCTGAATGACGATGGGAGATACCATCGCGCTCCACCCTATTTATGCCGCTGGCCGCAGCGTCCAGCAGCACATCGACCAAGTGATCCGCTAGCAAATTGACTTCATCGACATACAGCACGCCACCGTCGGCCTTGGCCAGTACGCCCGGTGAGAACTGAGCCTTGGCCTCACCCAGTGCGGCGTCCAGATCCAGCGTGCCCACCAGTCGCTCTTCCGTCGCCCCTAGAGGCAAAGTGATAAAGGGGCCATCCGCTAAAACATCGGCCAGGCCACGGGCCAACGTAGACTTGGCCATCCCACGAGGACCTTCGATCAACACACCGCCAATCTTCGGGTCAATCGCCGTCAGGCACAGCGCTAATTTCAGCGAGTCCGCGCCGACGACCGCTGACAACGGAAAATGGAGGATGTTTGTCATGTTTTGGGCCTTAATCAATGGGGCTACTCGTGTAGGCATGAGCGTGCTCACGGTCTTTGAGCATCTAAAAGCTCGCGCCGACAGGGGCGTAAATTCAGTCTTCTTCTATATCCAGCAACAGATTTTCCAGCGCCTCGCGATACTCGCCCGGCTCGCTCCATAGGCCACGCTGTTGGGCTTCCAGTAGTCGCTCGGTCATGTCACGCAAGGCATGCGGGTTGTGCTGCTGTACAAAATCACGGGTGTCCGGGTCTAGCAAATACGCATCCGCAAGCAAAGCGTATTGGTGGTCGTCGATCAACTGAGTCGTCGCGTCAAATGCAAACATGTTGTCAAGGGTCGCCGCCATCTCGAACGCGCCTTTATAGCCGTGGCGTTTAACGCCCTCGATCCACTTCGGATTCGCTGCACGCGAACGGATCACCCTATTCAACTCTTCTTTAAGGGTGCGGATTTTCGGTAAATCCGGCTGGCTGTGATCGCCGTGGTAGCTGGCAGCGGTTGCGCCGCTCAGGCTTTCAACGGCTGCCAACATACCCCCTTGGAACTGGTAGTAGTCATTGGAATCGAGCACGTCGTGTTCGCGGTTGTCTTGGTTCTGGACCACTGCCTGGACCTGACTTAAACGCTGAGCGAATTGAGCCCGCGCAGCGCTGCCTTCATCAGCGCCACCATAGGCGTAACCCCCCCAGTTCAGGTAGACCTCGGCTAAGTCCTCTCGACTCTGCCATAAGCGCCCATCAATCGCATTTTGCACACCGGCGCCATAGGCACCCGGCTTGGCCCCGAAAATTCGCCAGCCCGCTTGGCGCGCCGCGATGTCCGCAGCCACGCCGTCACGCTCAAGCTGCTCGCGCTCGCTGCGCACCTTGGCCGCCAACGGGTTAAGGTCATCCGGCTCATCCAGAGCGGCGACCGCTTGTACGGCGGCGTCGAACAGTCGGATCAGATTGGCAAAGGCATCGCGGAAAAAACCCGACACGCGTAAGGTCACGTCCACCCGGGGCCTATCAAGCAGGCTAATCGGTAAGATCTCAAAGTCATCGACGCGCTGGCTACCTGTGGCCCAGACCGGACGTACGCCCATCAGCGCCATGGCTTGGGCAATATCGTCCCCGCCGGTGCGCATCGTCGCTGTGCCCCATACTGACAATCCGAGCTGGCGCAAGTGATCGCCATGATCTTGCAGATGACGCTCCAAAATTAGGTTCGCCGACTGGAAGCCGATACGCCACGCGGTGGTAGTTGGCAGGTTACGCACGTCTACCGAAAAAAAGTTACGCCCCGTGGGGAGCACATCAAGCCGTCCGCGACTCGGCGCCCCGCTGGGCCCCGCGGGGACGAAACGCCCGCTCAAGGCATCCAGCAAGCCTTGCATTTCCGCAGGACCACACGCGTCCAAGCGCGGCGCCACTACTTCCAGCAACGCATCGAAAATGGATCGGACTTCGGACCACTGTTCGCTGCCCGGCAAGTCTAAGTTACCCTCCAACGCCTGCTCAATTAGCCGTGCAGCGTATAACTCCAGCCGTTCACGGCTATCGCCAGCCGTTCGCCACAGCGCTTCGCTGACGGACATCAACTCTGGAGGCCGACGCTTAACCCACGGCTCACTTAACGCGCAGTCCAGTGGATCAAAAGCTAACTCGAAGGCTTTGGCCAGTGCCCGCAGCAAGCTGGATTGAGCACCCCGCCCATCTCCACGGGGGATGCGCAGCAAGGCCAGCAATGTATCAATGCGCAGGCGACCACTCGGTGACTCGCCAAAGATGTGCAACCCATCACGGATTTGCGACTCCTTGAGGTCACACAAATAGGTGTCCAGACGCGGTAGCCAAATTGCCGCGTCAGCGTCGCTATCTAAGTTGTCGTCCAGTTGCAGCTCGCGATCAATCCGCGTGTCACGCACCAGCTTCAGAATGTCACGTTGTAACTCCCGGGCGCGACGCGGATCCAGCAACTGGGCTTCGTAATACTCGTCGGCTAGCAACTCAAGGTCGCGCAGCGGGCCGTAAGTTTCAGCGCGGGTCAGTGGTGGCATTAAATGATCAATGATCACGGCTTGAGTGCGCCGCTTAGCCTGCGCGCCTTCCCCTGGATCATTGACGATAAACGGGTACACATTGGGTAAAGGGCCGAGGATCGCGTCCGGCCAACAGTGTTCAGACAGGCCAACACCTTTACCCGGCAACCATTCTAGGTTGCCGTGTTTACCCACATGCACCACGGCGTGAGCGCCGTAGGTGTGTCGCAGCCAAAAGTAGAATGCTAAATAGGCGTGCGGCGGCACCAGATCAGGGTCGTGGTAGACGGCGCTGGCGTCCACTTGATAGCCTCGGGCAGGTTGAATCCCGACAAAGGTCAAGCCAAACCGCAGCCCCGCAATCATCAACCGCCCACTGCGAAACATAGGATCGTTGTGCGGGGCGCCCCAGCGCTCGTTCACCGCTTGGCGATTGGCTTCGGGCAATTGATTAAACATTGCCAAGTACTCATCCAGACCCAAGCTCTGGTGGCAGGGCCGCAGATCAAGGCTGTCGGGGTCGTTACTGACCCCACCCAACAACGCCTGTATCAACGCCGTACCGGACTCAGGCAGTTCACTGGTCAACGGATAACCCTGTGCTTGCAAGGCCCGTAAGATATTCAGCGCGGCCGCAGGGGTGTCGAGCCCAACGCCATTGCCGATACGGCCATCACGAGTCGGGTAATTAGCCAGAATCAAGGCAGTCCGCTTTTGCGAGTTCGGTACACGGCCCAACTCGACCCAGCGCCGCGCCAACTGCGCGACAAAGTCCATACGCTCTGGGTGCGCGCGATAGCACACCACATCCGACTGGCTACGCTCACTGCGCCAAGCCAAATCTTTAAAGCTGATAGGACGGCTGATGATTCGCCCGTCCAACTCAGGCAATGCAATGTGCATCGCCAAGTCACGCGGGCCGAGGCCTTGCTCACTGTCGCGCCAACCCGGCTCGTTGTCTTGAGCGCAAATGGCCTGAATCACCGGGATATTGCGCCTAAAAGGCCGTAAATGCGGCGCCTCAGGGCTGGACTGGGCAAAACCGGTGGTATTGAGGATCACTCCGGCCTCAACTTCGTCGAGCCAGTCTTGCACCACGCTCATACAACCCGGCTCTTTGAGGCTGGCCACCGCAATGGGCAAGGGATTAAGCCCAGCCGCCTGCAAGCGCTGGCAAAACACATCAATAAACGCCGTATTCGCCGCTTGCAAGTGTGAGCGATAGAACAGCACGGCCGCCACAGGTTGCCCGACGTGCCAGTCAGCCTGCCAATGCTCAAGTTCAGGGTATGAATGCTGCGGGTGATAAATGGCTGTGCGCGGCAAAGCCTGCGGCTCACCCCACGCATAATCGCGGCCCAACCAAAGGCTGGCCAGACAACGATAAAGTTGCAATGCGTTGTGCCGTCCGCCTTGGCGTAAAAAGTGCCAAAGACGTTCGCCCTGCTCGGCTGGCACGGTACTCAACGCGCTGAGTTCTGGGTCTGGGCGATCATCACCCGGCACCAGAATCAGGGTCACGCCGCGCTCGGCCAGCTGCATCAAGCGCTCAATACCGTAGCGCCAATAACCAATCCCGCCGTGCAATGACAGCAATATGATCTTGGCGTGTTGCAGTACTTGATCGACATATAAATCGACCGAGCCATGATTTTGCACCTGCATCGGGTTGGCTAGACGCAGGCTTGGATAATCTTCAGGCAACTGCTGCGCGGCGTCCGCGAGCAGTGCCAGACTTGAATCACCGCTGCACAGGATCACCAGCTCGGCCGGGGTTTGGCCTAGGTCGGCAATGTTGTCGTCCGATACAAAACCACCGGGCTGAGTCCTGAGCAAATGCATGGTTTAAGCACCCAACGCTTTACGCAAGGTGGATTCGAGCAGCGCCGCATCCAGCTCTTGACCGATCAACACCAGCTTGGTCGTACGCGCCTCGTCACTGCCCCAAGCCCGGTCAAAATGCTTGTCAAAACGCGTTCCTACACCCTGAATCAACAGACGCATCGGCTTGCCCGGAATCGCCGCAAAGCCTTTAACACGCAGGATTTCGTGCTTGATTACTAACGCAGTCAAGGCATCCAGCAGCAGGCGCTCTTCGGCTTGCGGCAGTTCGATGGAGATCGAATCAAACGCGTCGTGGTCATGGTCGTCGTGATCATCACCTTCGTGATGATGGTCGTGATGGCTGTGGCGGCTATCAATGTGGTCTTCAGAACCAGCGCCCAACCCCAGCAACACGTCCAGCGGCAGACGACCGCTGCTGGCTTCGATGATTTTCACCGCCGGTGGCAGTTCTTCAGCCACTTCGGCACGGACTTTAGCCAAGTCTTTTGGGTTGATCAGGTCCGCTTTATTTAGGATCACCAAGTCGGCGCTGGCCAACTGGTCAGCAAACAGCTCGTGCAGCGGCGACTCATGGTCCAGATTCGGATCCAGCTTGCGCTGAGCGTCAACCTTGTCTGGGAACGCGGCGAAGGTACCGCTCGCTACTGCTGGGCTGTCAACGACGGTGATCACCGCGTCCACGGTGCAGGCGCTGCGGATTTCTGGCCACTGGAACGCTTGAACCAGCGGTTTTGGCAGCGCCAGACCCGAGGTTTCAATCAGGATGTGGTCGATATCGCCGCGCCGCGCAACCAGCTCACGCATCACAGGGAAGAATTCTTCCTGTACGGTGCAGCACAGGCAACCGTTGGCCAATTCATAGACCCGGCCGTTGGCTTCTTCCTCGGTGCAACCGATCGAGCACTGTTTGAGGATTTCACCGTCGATGCCCAACTCACCGAATTCATTGACGATCACCGCAATACGACGGCCTTGAGCGTTGTCCAGGATATGGCGCAGCAAGGTGGTTTTACCCGAGCCGAGAAAGCCAGTAACGATGGTGACGGGAGTTTTGGCCAGTGTTTTCATCGGATGCCCTTTGGCAAAGCGGCGGGCATACGGGACGAGAACCGCCAAATATAAGCGGTAAGTATTCGCCACCGGATCACCCCGCCCGGTTGAAGTAAGAATCAGGTACGAGGCAGGTCTCCTGGCTTACGGCTGGGCGTCTGCCTTAGGCTGACCCCTACCCTGCGCCTTCCCGCTGAATCAGCAGTGGCTTGGCAGAGTTATTGACCGTTTACAGTTGCGGGGGCAGCCGCGGCATACCGCGTTCCCATCTTAGCTTCGCGTCGCGAAGAACCTCGAACGTGCAAGGCTACGCAGTGCTTGGTAACAGGTCAATGTTGGTCTGACACCGCTCACTGCAGGAACGAGCTTGTTGCGCAATCTTTTGATTAGCAAGGTCAACAGATCGCAGCCTTAGGCAGCGCCTGCGGGCCGGGGTTGTGCTTTAATTGCCGCCTTTTTAGCCTACCTGCTTCAAGGATCTGTCCATGTCGTCGCCCCGCCCTACCCACGTTCTGATTATTGGCTACGTGTGGCCCGAACCGCGGTCCTCGGCGGCGGGCGGGCATATGATGCAAATCATTGAGAGCTTTTTGCAGGCAGGTTGGCACATCACTTTTAGCAGCCCCGCCGGAGTTGGAGAACACAAGGCCGACCTGGCGGCGCTGGGCATTAATGAAGTCTGTATCGAACTGAACAACAGCAGTTTTGATGCCTTTGTCAGTGAGCTAGCTCCGGATATCGTGCTGTTTGACCGCTTTATGATGGAGGAGCAGTTCGGTTGGCGGGTTGAGAAGCACTGCCCGAACGCCTTGCGCGTGCTTGAAACCTCCGATCTGCAGAGCCTGCGTGATGCGCGTCAGCAGCAACTCAAAGCGCATCTTAAACGCAACCCAGAGCAGGATGACATCAGCGCCTTGTTTGCCCCGACGCCGGAGCAGACATATGCACACATGGCCGATGCCGACTTGGCACAACGGGAAATTGCAGCCATTTATCGCAGTGATCTGAACGTGATGATTTCCGAATACGAAATCGACTTGCTGACAGAGCAGTTCCACGTGCCCGACGCTTTACTGCATTGGTGCCCGCTGATGGTCGATAGTGTTCCCACCGAATTTGTACCGTTTGAGCAGCGTCAGCATTTTTTGAGCATTGGCAACTTCCGTCATGCCCCTAACTGGGACGCCGTGCTATGGATGAAAACGCATATCTGGCCGTTGATTCGCCAACAGCTTCCCGATGCGCAATTGCACATTTATGGCGCCTATACCCCGCCTAAAGCCACCGCTCTGCATAACCCCAAGCAAGGCTTCCATGTTTTGAACTGGGCCGAAGACGCACTTGCCGTAATGAGTAATGCGCGCATTTGCATGGCTCCCTTGCGGTTTGGTGCGGGTATCAAAGGCAAAATTGCAGATGCCATGCTCTGCGGCACGCCTAACGTGACCACGCCCATTGGCGCCGAAGGCATGCACGGTGATTGGCCTTGGCCTGGGGCCATCGAACACAGTGCAAGCGCCATTGCCGACACGGCCGTTCAGCTGTATCAGAACCCACAGGCTTGGCGCCAAGCGCAACAGCATGGGCAAGCACTGCTCAAGGCGCGTTACTTGCAAAGCACCCACGGGCCGGCGCTGGTTCAGCGGATTAAAGACTGCCTAGCGGAGCTTGAACAGCACCGGCGCAATAATTTCACCGGGGTTATGCTGCGCCATCATCAACACAAGAGTACTCAGTACATGTCGCAGTGGATCGAGGCAAAAAACCGCGTTTAGGGTGTGTTCCAGATCTTGAGCAGCTCGTTGATAAAAGACGGCTCAAGCACCCGATTGCCATGACCGCTTAAATGGTTTGAGTCAAAGAATAACGGCAACTGATCAGCATCGTATGCGGAGCAAATCGAACCCGGGCACAACAACGCAAATGGGTCCCATACGTGAAGATTGGAGTACTCGCGCTGTAACGCCTCCAATAGGCGCATTTGCGGCGCGCGCAGTCGCTCAAGCACATCGCGATTGATCGTCAGACCCGCCGCGCAAACCGGGTTCATGTGGTTGAACCAGTCTGAACAGCGATTTGCAGAGGCTCTCAACAAAGGCTTAGGAGCGTCTATCAGCACATTCAGCCCCGCCGCTTGCAGACTCGAAAGTACCGATTCGGCCGAGCGTCGAGCACCCACACTACGGTCTAAAGTTTGCTCATCAAGGATCTTGTCGATCACCTCCTCGTTCCAGCGCGCTCTACCGCGCCCCTGAAGCTCGGGCATGCGCAGTGAAGCGAGAAATACGATGTCACCCGGTTTTGCCCGCACCGCAATGTCCTTGAAATCCGCTTCACGGCGTGCCAAACAGCGAGTCGGATCAGCTTCCATCAACGTGACCACGCCGCACCCACCTTGCTCATATTCGATCACTTTGACGCCTAGCCTTAGCGAAGTCAGCTTAAGCAATGTGCGATAGCCTGCGGCGTGCGAGTCGCCAACCACAAACAACTGGCGTTCTAAGAGTCGCTCATCGTTAATTTTGTCAATCGGCTCTCTGGGATAGTGACTGTAGGCATACCAGTTATAGGTATCGCGAGTCTGGCTGAGTGAAAGGCGCTCAGTATTTTGGCTGATCCAATAACCTGCCCACCCAAATGACCCGGCAGCGACGACACTCACCATCACGGTGGCCCAAGCCTGTTTTTGCCAAAAAGCCTGACCAGAACGTAACGGTGTTTCGATAAAGCGATACGTCCCAGCCGCCAAGCCCCACACCACCAGGGGATACAACAACTGCACGACAAGCAACTCAGTACCGACGGTCCATCTGAGCACCACCAATACCGGCCAGTGCCATAAGTAAAGCGAGTAAGACAAACGACCGACGTAAATCAGTAAAGGGGCCTGCAGTAAATGCTGCCAAACAGAGTGATAACCTTGTGCTGGCAGGACCACGGCGGTGATCATCAGCCCTGCCCCGCCTACGGTGATCAATGCCCATGGAAACGGAAAGCCGTTGCCCCCTGCGAATAGAAATCCCGCCAGCAGCAACCCAAAGCCACCGCTCAGTAGAGCTGTCGCCACAGTTCTGGAACGTAGCGAGCCACGTTTGGGCCCCACTACCTGAAACAACAAAGCCCCAGCCGCCAACTCCCAAAAGCGTCCAGTGAGTAGGTAAAAAGCGGCCAACTGATCGGTTTGAGTTTCGTAGGCACTCACCCCTAACGAAGCTACTGCCATCAATGGCAGTACCATCCAAACCATCTTTAATCGCGTTCTGTAGCGAAGCCAAACAAAGTAAAGCGCTGGGAAAATCAGGTAAAACTGTTCTTCAACCCCCAACGACCAAGTGTGCAAGTACGGGTTGAGATCATTGCCTGGCGAAAAGTAGGTATCTGTGCTCCAGGCCAGCACGATATTGCTCACGCCCAAAAAGGCCGCTAATCCGCTGTTATTGATCTGGTCGCTCAGCCAAAACTGCGGCATGAACAAGGCACAGAACAAAAAACTGGTTAGCAAAACGACCAACAGTGCCGGCAATATGCGTAAAAGTCGGCGACGATAAAAGTCCATTAAAAATGGGACTAGCCTCATATCACTTCGCAGGCTTAGGGATTGGCTAATCACGTACCCGGAAATGACAAAGAACAGGTCGACCCCAGTAAAGCCACCGGGCATCAAGTCGAGAAAGTCGACATGGAAAACAATGACCGCAAGAACGGCAATGGCGCGTAGGCCATCTATAGCGGGGATATAAGCCAGTAAAGGTTCACGCATCGTACGCTTCCTTGTTTGAGGTCAGTCGCCAGTAGCGAAGCTAACCTCCAAGCAAGGATACGCGCCGTAGTCACAATCCCTCTTATGTGTAGGACAGAGATCTATTGGCGTTCCTTCAATGAGATGTATCAATGCGTCTGCGTAACAGGTAAGTGTCCATAATCCAGCCTTTACGACTGCGAGCACCTTCGCGGGTCAGTTTGATCCGATCACAAACATCCGCAAGCTTGCCTGAGATCAAAATCTCATCCTCGGTGCCCAGATAAGCCCCCCAATAGATATCGACGTTTTCCTGCACAAACGCTTGAAATGCACAGTGGGCATCAAGCATGACCACCACATTGTCCAAATCTTCGGCCACCAGACGCCGGCCAGTGGTAATGCGAATCGGCTGGCCAATGCCGTTCAACGGGATACGGTGCCGAGCAGCCAGCGCTTGCACACTGCTGATACCGGGAATCACGTGGTAATCAAAGTCGCTGCAGCCATTAGCCCGCACACGCTCTAAAATACGCAGCGTACTGTCGTATAACCCAGGCTCGCCCCACAACAGAAAAGCACCGGATTCGCCGTCAGCCAGCTCATCATCAATCAGCCGTGTAAACACCTCGGCCCGTTGTTCATGCCAGTCCTCTACACCTTGGGTGTATGAGGCCTTAGCGCTGTCGCGCACAGGGTCGCAGGCCTGTACCACGCGGTAGTTGGGCTTGCGAATGTAACGCTCGCAGATCTGCAAACGCAGTCTAACCAGATCTTCTGTGACGTGGCCCTTGTCGAGCACAAAGAGCACCGACACACGATTGAGTGCATTGATTGCCTGCACGGTTATGTGCTCTGGGTCGCCTGCGCCTATCCCTATCAAGAACAGTGTCTTCATTGAATTTTGTCCTACGGATAAATGTCTGTAACTGGTAGGAATATAGATAAGACGGCATGATCAACCGTCGTAACCGCACAATAAACGCGAAATCATGGCTCGATTTGCCTGAGCAAAGACCCTTCTAACGAGCAGGTAGACAAACATTACCGTTTGTCGATCCGGACCTCACAGCAAGGTTTCCCCTGCCATTTACGCGCTAATGCCTGATAGGGACGCGCTTTTTATGAGACCGCACCCATGAAGCTAAATCGTCACAACCTTGACCATCTGCCTGACAACGTCACAAAACCGACCTACCTTGCCAGTGACACTCAGCACGGGATCGCCCATATAGGGGTCGGCGGTTTTCACCGTGCGCATCAGGCGTTTTATACCCATGCACTGCTGGATCAGGGGCGCGATCTGGACTGGCGTATTTGTGGCATCGGCCTGCGCCCCGAAGACCGTCAGATACGCGATGATCTGGCCGCTCAAGACTACCTGTACACCTTGAATGAGCTGGGTAATAGTGACCCTACGCAAAGCCGCATCATAGGTTCAATCGGTAATCTGCTGTTGGCTGAAGACAGCATTCAAACGGTACTCGACAAGCTGGCCAGCCCACAGATACGCATTGTCTCGCTGACGATCACCGAAGGTGGTTACTGCATTGATGACAGCAGTGGTGAGTTTAGGTCTTCACTGCCGCAGATCCAGCAGGATCTAGCGCATCCTGAATCGCCACGCACAGTTTTTGCTGTGCTGTGTGCGGCGCTTGCTCAGCGCCGTGCCGATAACACGCCGCCCTTTACCGTCATGTCATGCGATAACTTGCCGCATAACGGTCACGTGGCTCGTAAAGCTCTACTGGCGTATGCAGCCCTCAGCAATCCTGAACTACACGACTGGATCGCCGCCAACGTCAACTTTCCCAATGCCATGGTGGATCGCATCACCCCCATCACCAGCCCCACCCAACGCCTGCAATTACATGCACAGTTGGGTATCGACGATGCCGCACCGGTAGTTTGCGAGCCGTTTAGCCAATGGGTACTCGAAGACCGATTCAGTCACGGCCGCCCGGCTTGGGAAACCGTTGGCGTACAGTTCACCGATGACGTGACACCCTACGAAGACATGAAGATCAAACTGCTTAACGGCAGCCATCTCGCCCTGACCTATCTGGGCTTTTTGAAGGGCTATCGCTTTGTTCACGAAACCCTGAGCGATCCTTTATTTGTCGCTTACCTTCGAGCCTACATGGACTTGGACGTCACCCCACAGCTGGCACCGGTACCGGGTATTGACCTCAGCCACTATAAAAATACCTTGATAACGCGATTTTCCAATCAGGCGATTGCCGACCAACTGGAGCGTGTGTGCTCTGATGGCTCATCGAAACTCCCCAAGTTCATCGTCCCGACTATTAACCGCTTGATCGCCGATGGCGCTGAATTGAAGCGGGCCGCCTTGGTGGTTGCCGCGTGGGCGCTGTACCTCAAGGGCATTGATGAAAACGGCCAGACGTATGTGATTTCTGACCCTCGGGCGCAAGCCTGCCAAGCGCTGGTGCTTGACGAGCAACGCCTCACGCAACGCTTGCTGGAGGATGAGGCGATCTTCGGGACGGCGATTGCTCAATCAGCGGCATTTGTCGAAGCGTTTGAGTGGTGCCTGAGCAGTTTGCGCGAAGTCGGGGTCAGCGCAACGTTGGAGCGCTTGGCAGCGCAGTAATCCGCCCTGCCCACCTATAAACAGACCTATCAGCGTTACCGAGAACAGGTAAGCGCCTTAATCGAGTAAAACTTATGTATCTGGTATGCGGTGAAGCGTTATTTGATTTTTTCGCACAAGAGAACAACGGTGAACACCTTAATACAGTGGGGTTTAAGGCGATTGCCGGAGGCTCGCCTTTCAACGTGGCCGTAGGTTTGCGCCGACTGGGTGTCCAGGCCGGGTTGTTTGCTGGGCTTTCAACGGACTACTTGGGCAAGCGCCTCAAACACGTATTGTTGGACGAAGGCGTTGACGATCAGTACTGGTGCGCGATTGATGCGCCTACCACACTGGCCATGGTCGCACTGGACACCCACGGCGTGCCCAACTACAGCTTTCGCGGTGAAGGATGCGCCGACCGGCAACTGCACGCTCATCATTTGCCAACCTTAGGGCCAGAGGTGCGGGGTCTGCACATAGGGTCATTTTCGTTGGTGGTGCCACCGATTGCCGACACACTGCTCGCGTTGGTACAGCGCGAAAGCGGCAAACGCCTGATTAGCCTAGATCCCAATGTGCGCTTAAATCCTGAGCCGGATATTGAGGTCTGGCGTAAACGGATCAACCAACTCATTCCCTACGCCGATCTAATAAAAGTAAGCGATGAAGATCTTGAGTTGCTGTATCCGGGGCGCGATCCACTTGAGATCGCACACGCTTGGTTGAGTCAACGCTGTCAGTTGGTATTTCTCACACGCGGTGCCCAAGGCGCCAGTGTAGTAAGCCGTGCGCACGGGCAGTGGTCGGTGCCTGCTCAATCGGTGACCGTTGCCGACACCGTCGGCGCGGGTGATACCTTTCAGGCTGCGGTCATTGCTTGGTTGACCGAACAGCAACTGGATTCAATTGAAGGTTTGCAGCAACTGAGTAAAACCCAACTTGCCGCCCTGCTCGACTTCGCCAGCCGCGCTGCCGCGCTGACCTGCAGTAAGACCGGCCCGGATTTGCCTTACCGCAAACAACTGGGTTAACCCCTGTATTGAATCGAGCGGCTCGTGTTCTATTGGCGTCGGCATAGCCCGCGATATAGCCCGCGAGCGCGCTCGTCACAGGTCAATTTGCCTTTAAGGTGCTGAGCTAAGGAACGATGCCGACCACAGTTGGTCGAAGGCTCAAGGCCACGCGTGGAGGCCAAAGCCCGCGGTGGCGATGCATGAGCAAGCTGAGTCATTTCAAAACAGGCTTTTAATAACATTAATAGCCTTTAGCCGCCATCCGGCATTAAATACCCATCTTTAAGCTTTACTCTCGGGACTTATCCATGAGCGCCGTTTTTTCAAATCGCCAACTTGCGGCGTTGGCAAACAGCCCATTGGGCAAGGTCACACAATGGCCACAAAGCCTGTTAACCAGTTCGCAAATGGTCATGCACTCCCCCATGCCTATGTTGCTGCTGTGGGGCAATGAGCGGACGCAAATTTACAACGATAGTTTCGCTGCCTTAGCGGGTAACAAGCATCCGGCAGGCTTTGCTCAGTCCGTTCATTTCAGCTGGCCGGAATATCCAGAGTTCATTCGTACGGTGATTGAGTCAGTTTGGGCGGGGCAAAGCCGCTCGTATCTGGACCAGTATTTCCTTTATCCAGATCAGAAACACGTCACCGAACTGTATCTGGACCTGACCTTTAGCCCTGTGCGCGATGAGCAAGGCCAAGTGGCCGGGCTCTTGATGACGGCGGTCAAGACCTCACGTCGCAGGCGCACTGCAATCAAGTTGCGCCAACGCTCACTGGCCAGTCGTAAAGCGCAACACGAAACAGAAGAGCGCTTACAACTGGCACTGACAGCCACCAACGGGGTTGGGACGTGGGACTGGAATATTGATCAAGACCTGTTTGTGACTGACAGCCGCTTTGCACAAATGCACGGCATCGAACCTCAACTCTCTGGGCAACTGCCAATCACTGCTTACCTGCACGGCGTTCATCCTGAAGACCGCGGATTACTGACCCGCTCGATCAGGGAGTGTCTATCCAAGCATGGCGAGTACTCACAAGAATATCGCTTGCTGAATCTCGACGGCACTGTGCGCTGGATCTTTGCACGAGGCCGGTGTTTCTCCGGTCGCCCAGGCAGCGCTCAGCGCTTTATGGGGGCAGCGCTGGACATCACAGAGCGCAAAAAAACCGAACAAGCCTTGCTCAACCTCAATGAAACCCTTGAGTTGCGAGTAGCGCAGCGCACTCAGGCTTTGGCCGAAGCGAACGAGCAACTGCAACGCGAGATGCAAGAACGCGAACGGGCTGAAGAAGCGTTGCGGCATGCACAAAAAATGGAAGCAGTCGGACAGCTGACCGGCGGAATCGCTCACGATTTCAACAATTTGCTCACCGGAATTATCGGTAGCTTAGATTTGATGAAGCGATATATCGCGGCCGGAAGAATCACTGAAGTCGGCAGATTCACTGATGCTGCCGTGACTTCAGCGCAACGCGCCGCTGCATTGACCCATCGTTTGTTGGCGTTTTCCCGCCGTCAATCACTGGACCGCAGACCGTTAGACCCCAATCAATTGGTGAGCTCTTTGCAAACGCTGTTCAGCAGTACTAAAGGCGCCCATATCGACTTACGGGTTGAGCTGGGCGATGACATTTGGACTGTTAACACTGACAGCGGTCAACTCGAAAGCGCCCTGCTTAACCTGATTATCAATGCCCGTGATGCCATGCCTGACGGCGGAGAGCTCGTGGTCAGAACCGCCAATACTTTCTTGTCCCACAGCCACACCAGCGCTCTTGAGCCAATCAAAGCCGGGGACTATGTGATGTTTGAGGTCAGCGACAATGGTTCGGGCATGACCCCGCAGATTCTCGCCAAAGCTTTTGACCCCTTTTTCACCACCAAGCCGGTCGGCCAAGGCACAGGCTTGGGATTGTCGATGATTTACGGGTTTGCGCAGCAGTCAGGCGGGCACGTCAGCATCATCAGCGAAAGTGGCACTGGCACCCGCGTACGCTTGCACTTGCCGCGCTATCACGCGAAAACTCAGGTATTATCCGCGCCCTCGTAAAATGGTCCTCAGTTGTAAGGTACAGGTCTTATGAAAGCCCAAGCCCGCCATATTTTGGTAAAAACCGCCGAAGAAGCCGAGTCGCTCAAGCAGCGTATTGCTAAAGGCGAAGCCTTCGATGTGCTGGCGAAAAAGTTCTCCACCTGCCCGTCCGGCAAACGCGGCGGGGATTTGGGCGAAGTGCGTCCGGGCCAGATGGTTGGGGTCATTGACCAAATCATCTTTAAAAAGCCGCTGCGCGTGGTACACGGCCCTGTTAAGAGCAAGTTCGGTTATCACTTGGTACAGGTGTTCTTTCGCGACTGAACATCGCCGCCAAGCAATCAATGTAATTGCCACCAACTGGGCAGTAACTGCTGCACTTTAGGATCGGCAAAGCGGTCATCGATCAGAAACACAGCGCCTTGATCGCTTTGGGTACGGATCACCCGCCCAGCTGCCTGAACGACTTTTTGCACCCCCGGATACAGGTAGGTGTAGTCATACCCCGCGCCAAACAGCTTGGCCATGCGCTGCTTGATTTGCTCATTGACCGGATTCAATTGCGCCAACCCAAGGGTGGCGACAAACGCGCCGATCAATCGTGCGCCCGGCAAGTCGATGCCTTCACCAAAAGCTCCGCCTAAAACCGCAAAGCCGACTCCTTGACTCGACAAGGTGAATTGATCGAGAAAGCCTTGGCGCGCTGTTTCATCCATGCGCCGCGATTGCAGCCACTGCGGCACATGCGGATGGCGTTCAGCAAGCAACTGCGCGACCTGTTGCAGATAGTCAAAGCTACTAAAAAACGCCAGATAGTTGCCAGGGCGCCGCTCGAACTGGCGAGCGATTAACTCAACGATCGGTGCCAAGGACGCCTCGCGATGCACATAGCGAGTCGAAATTTGGCTGACCACCTGAACGCTCAGTTGCTGCGCGCTAAAGGGCGACTCGACGTCAATCCATACCGTGTCGGCAGGTAACCCCAACAAATTGGCGTAGTAAGTACGCGGGCTTAGCGTCGCAGAAAACAGCACGTTGCTCTGCGCACTGGCCAGTCGCGGGCCGATAAACCCGGCGGGCACAATATTGCGTAGGTTGAGCTGAGATAGACGTCGCTTGCCGCTATCGCGGACGCTAACGTCGAATAAAAAGTGCGAGTCATAGAGTTCTGCAACCCGGTTGAACTGCAACGCTTCGAAGTAAAAAGCTTGCAGATTGCTTGTCAGGCCCTGCGGATGATCGTTGAGGTAGTCACCAATAGCCGTAATGCAACCCGATAAAGCGTTCAGCCATTTAGCCGGCAATTGCGGGTGCACCTGATAAGGGCCGAGTTGATCTTTATGCAGCGCGTTCCATTCCCGACTTAGGCGTTTGAAGGGTTTGTCCAGGGGTGCCGGGGTGTTCTGACGCAGCGCATTTAAGGTGTGTTGATCGAGGCTCGCGCTGTACATCTGCCGCGCCCGCTCCACCAGGTTATGAGCCTCGTCTACCAGCGTCGCCACTCGCCATTGGTTGGCTTGGGCCAAGCCATAGAGCAGCGCTGTGAAGTCGAAGTAATAGTTATAGTCGGCGATAACCAAATCAGCCCAACGGGCCATTTCTTGGCTCAAATAATACGGACATACCTGGTGCGCCAAGGCAACGCTGCGCAGTGTTTGTTGGTCCAGCGGTGAGTGAGCGACGGCCGCTAAACGTGCAGCGGGTAAACGATCATAGAAGCCTTTAGCCAATGGGCAGGCATCACCGTTGCAGGCATTCTCGGGATACTCACATGCTTTGTCCCGTGCCACCAGTTCCAGCACCCGCAGCGGGGTTTGCACGCTGTTCTCAAACAGCACTTGCATTGCATCCAACGCTAACTTGCGGCCCGGCGTTTTGGCGGTGAGAAACATTAACGTGTCGAGTTGCTGCTTGGGCATGGCCTTGATCAAGGGAAACAAGGTGCCGATGGTTTTACCGATCCCTGTTGGCGCCTGAGCCATCAGGCAGCGGCCACCACTGGCGGTTTTGTACACAGCCTCGGCCAAGCTGCGTTGCCCGGTACGAAACTGCGCATGCGGGAACGCCAACAACTGCGCCGCCTGATCCCGGGCCTGACGGTGGCGCATCTCCTGCTCAGCCCAGCTTAAGAACAGCGCGCATTGCTGATTGAAAAACTGCTCAAGATCGTTGGCGCTCCAGAGCTCTTCAACCCGGGTCTCTTTCTCGCTGACAATGTCGAAATACACCAGCGCCAAGTTGAGCGTGGTCAATTGCCGGCTTTGGCATAACAGCCAGCCATACACCCGGGCCTGGGCCCAGTGTAATTGGCGGTGATTGGCCGGGATCGAAGTGAAGTCTGCGCGATAGGTTTTGACTTCTTCCAGCACGTTACCTTGCGGGTCATAGCCATCAGCGCGCCCACGCACCAGCAAATTTTGATACTGACCTTCAAGGCTGACTTCTGCTTGATACTCGGCACTGCGTCGAGAGGCCACGGTTCGGTGCCCAACAATGCCCTGCTGGGCCGTCGGCGAAGGGGTAAAACGCAAATCAAGGTCCCCGACTTTGGCCGTGAACTCGCACAGGGCGCGGACTGCTACGCGATAACTCAAGCGCCCAGATCCTGCCATTGCACGTAACACACCGTAACGGGCATGTGATGTTGCTCGCATAACGCGAGCCAGCGCAGTTGGTTGTCTTGCAGGCGATCACCGGGGCCTTTGACTTCGATCATGCGGTAGGTCTTTTGCTCAGGCCAAAACTGAATGAGATCGGGCATGCCTGCGCGATTGGTTTTGATGTCTTGCAGTAATCGCTTAAACCACACCTTCAAGTGCTCAGGTGGCAAGCACTGCAAAGCGTCCTCCAGCAAGCTTTCACTTAGATAGCTCCAAGCCACAAAAGGTGACTGCACACCGAATTTAGCCGCGTAGGTAGCGCGTAGCGTGTCCCGGTAATCAGCGCTATCCAATTGCGCGAGGCAAGCATCAAACAAATCCACACGTCGGGAGTAGAAGTCTTGCTCAAGCAAATCGGCGGGACCACTTTGATAGGGATGAAAAAAAGCTCCCGGCAACGGGGCAAAAATAGCGGACCAGCACAGCAACCCGAACAGCCCGTTGATCAGCGTATTTTCAACGTAATACACCGGGGCTTCGGGCGTTTGCAGATAGCTCAAGACGTTGAACTCCACGGACAGCGCTTCATCGCGCCCAAGGCTGAGGTCTAGGCGTTTGATCGGCAGAGCCTTGGGCTTAGCCAGTGCAGCTAAACCCAGTTTGCGACGCAGACGGGGCAGCATCCGCAACAACTGCTGCTGCTCAGAGTCGGTGAATGGCGCCTCGTCTACCGGCTCAGCCAACGCCATAGCTTGTCCATACTCACCCAGCAACTCCAGCACCCTGATCATGCGTAACCGCGCTTCGGGGTGCAGGCTTAGGCGATACACCTCTAGCGCTTGAGGCCACTCACCCGCCCGTTCGTAGAACTGCCCGATTTGAAACAGCAAACGTGCCCGGCGCCGTTGTAACCAGCGGTTATCCGTGTGGTAGCTAAGTACCCGACTTTGTATCTCCTGCGCATCGGCCCCAGCTTCAGACGCCGGGCGGCAAGCATGCAAATGCAGATAGCCGTCAATATCGAGCCGACTGAACAACGCACGTGATTCAGGGCTGAACGCGACCTTTTCGTAAGTAAACAAGCCAAGATCGGCTAACACCAAGTCAGACCAGCTTTGACTCAGGTTGCCAAAGAACATCAGCCGCAGACAATCGCACAAGGACCGGTGATTAAGGGTGTAGAGGTGTTCATCCAGCTCAGGAAGCCATTGATTCAAGCTTTGTTGCTGCGCAAAATCGGCAACCAACTGATCCAGCCACTCGGTCTTTTTACCCTTGGGCTGGCTAATATGCGCACTGAAGCGACTTAGAATCTCGGGCTTAGTCAATACATCAAACACCTCAACCAATGCCAATGGCGCTTGGTCGTTCACCCAGCCTCCCGCTATAAGAGGCAGAGCGGCTGAGCGGGTATCAACGATTTCTGCATAGTTCAGCTTGCTGGCTCTAAAATGCGCACCTTTGCGCATGACCATACGTACCCACAAAGCTTGTGAAGCCGCTGGCAACTGACTGAACCCGACGATGAACTGCTGCTCTTCAAGGCTTAGGACATCCTCATAGCGGGCCGCCACCCAATCGAGTACATGCTGAAAATTTTTGAGGTAGTAGAACGGATCTTCAAGGGGATCTGAAATCACAGGCAAAACAAACCACGGCTTTGATTACTGGTTATGCATACAGATAACAGTTTGCCTAGCGCTCTGGCAAACCCTAATGGATGAGCGGCTAGTCGGGTCAAGTATAGGGGCGATCTTTTTAGCGGCCTTGGAATCATGAGCACGCTCGCCCCTATAAAAACAGTGCCCGCAGTTACGCCGCACAGGCGCTCATTGACTATAAGGATCATGCATCCAGAGTGTGGCAATCAGCGATTTATTGGATTTAAAGTCTGTAAGGGTCATGTTAAATAGCGCTCGAAGTGAGGACAACGCAAGCCCACTTACCGACTCAAGCCAGGTTGCATGGGTTTCAGACAGGACATTGTCCGACATCAGTATCTGCCGTAATTCAAGATAGGCAGATAGCTTTTCGGGATAACACTGCTGTAAAAAGCGCTCAAGGCCGCGTGCCTGATCAACAAAAGGTGAATATAAAACACATACCAGATGCTCATCCGTGACACTGTGAAGTTCCAGCAGATAGTGCGAAATACACTGGCGTAGCTTCTCTATGCGTTTTGGGGTGTTGAATTTGCGGCTAAGGTATTTAATCAACTGGCCTTTAAAGCGCTCATTGGTTTGATACTCGGCACGTGTGCGCCTTAAAAAATCGTGCACGCCTATATGATATTCAACACCTTGCTGACAAACTCCGCGTACGCCCTGCACATGCGCCGCCACTAAAACCACAGCCGCCTGAGGCTCTGCGACATCGACTGGATTGATATTCCAAACCCCCTCTACAAACATGAGAACCTGCGAGTGCAACATGTCCTCTTCCGAGGCGATGCAATCAGATACATTAATGATGTTTATTTCAGTCTGCGTTGAGCTGATATCAAGACGGTTCAACGTTGCTGGAAGCGCTAACGACTGCTTCAAGTCATCATCGAGTTTTGAACATAGCTTCACCGCCGACTCAAAGCCTTGTTCGTAGAGGGAGTTAAGTGTATGCCCCTGCTTCGTTGCCACCCTGCGCATCCATTCACTGTACTGTTCCAGATATTTAGGGGGGCGCCGATCAATTAAAGCGTCAACGTTATCGCCCCACTCGCATGCCCGTCGATACAGCTTGGCACGCGAAAGCAGATCAGGA
Source organism: Pseudomonas endophytica (assembly GCF_001411475.1). Classification (GTDB taxonomy): domain Bacteria; phylum Pseudomonadota; class Gammaproteobacteria; order Pseudomonadales; family Pseudomonadaceae; genus Aquipseudomonas; species Aquipseudomonas endophytica. Next base: position 26,832 of record NZ_LLWH01000163.1, read on the forward strand.
TAAAAAAATGTCGCTCGAACATCCCCTTGAGTAAGGTGCCCAGACATCAGTATTTGCGTACGATCAATGGATGATGGCAGTCGCTCAAACGCAGCTGGTATGTGCTTGTCTAAACGCCTAATTTGAGTTTCATCCACTAACAATAGTTCTACACGTGGGTCGTCATAAACAAAGAGTTCATTACATTGTGTCTGTATCCGCTCCATGACCGCAGCGGTTACTCGAGGCTGACGTAACACAGCAATACGCAGTACAAACGTTTCAGGCGTACGACCTGCAATACTCAACTGCGCAGCACGCAAAAAGGCCAAGGTGTAAGCACACTCCTTGCCGCCCTCATGAATCAACATGACCCGATAACTACCAATCCGCTCAAGCCCTCCGGCCGCGACTAATAAACGCTGAATAAGTAACTGCAATGAAATGCGTTCGGGGCGACTAAAAAAACCCAGCAATCGGTGCAGAACTTGCTGATAAACAAAACGCATGGCTTGTTCATGAAAGTTGCTCATCGGTTATTCCTCCAGTTCGACCACCGTATTATCGACAGCCCTCTGCGACAAACCCACCGTTACCTAAAAAATTAGCTCCATAACAGATCCACCCCACATATGCATAGGAATTAACCTACACATATAGCGAATCATAAAAAATTTTTATGTACCTCCCGGAATTCAAATGGATAAATCGCTAATGCTCAGAAAACTTGCATTAGGCATTTTTAAACACATGCAAAGCCTCACGTCTAATTGTTCACAAAAAAAATACGCCATTAAACACAGTGTTCAATGGCGTATTTCTGACTCTAATAAAAAGGCTGTGCAGTTGGACTCTAAGCCAATTCCAGTGCCACACGCCCACGACATGGGCAGTCATCCATATAACGATGCGCTTCAACAAAGTCTTCGAACGGGAATACTTTCACCTCAAACGGCGGCAACACTCGATCGGCGGTTAACTGGTTGATATCACGCAGGGCGCGCTGAATCGCTTCAACGTCTTGGTCGATACCCAACTCCGGCTTACCCGTGAAGTTACCGATGCAATGCACAAAAAACTGAATGTTTTTTTGAAAGCAGGCACAGGCGGGTAGTCGAGTCTGATTACCACCTTGCAGACCGTAGAGTACAAGGCTGCCACGGGGGGCAAGTACATCACCTAATACAGACATTTGCGGACCACCTAGGCCGTCAAATACAGCATCTACGCCTCGGCTGTCGGTGATCTTGTTGATCTGCATTAACAAGTCCTGCTCCTCGGTCACAATCACGTGATCAGCACCGAGGCTTAATAGGTATTCGCGCTCCTCGCTTTCTTTTGTAGCAGCAATGACTTTGACGCCCAATGCCTTGCCTAACTGCACAAATGACGGGCCAGAGCAGTGGCTGGCATCTGTAATCAATACTGACTGCCCAGGTTTTACGCGCGCCAGATCTACATAAGCGAAGTAGGCGATCAACAAAGGGGTGTAATGAGTACTGGCCTGAACCGGAGTCAAAATATCCGGATAACGTGTGAGCGCTGAGCGCGGCATCAAGATCAGCTCACCGTACGTGGGGTAGTCATTAGCACTCTGAGCTGGAAAACTCGCCACCTTGTCGCCTACAAACAAATCATCAACACCCGCACCGACGGCGGTTACGATGCCAGCCATTTCGTGGCCGATACCGGCAGGCAAATGCGCAGGGCTTGGGGCTAGGTTCTGCCGCCAGAGCACGTCATACCAACTGATAGCAATCGCTTGAACACGCACCAGCACTTCGCCAGGCGCAGGCGCAGCGACCTCATGCTCTTCGCACTTGAGCACCTCGGCTGACCCAAACTTGTGAAAACGGATCGTGCGCGACATTACCAACCTCGCCTAATTAATCGCTAATACCACGGGACTTTATCCGGGCTTTGTGCGCAAGACTAACAGACAGCATTAATAGTCGACATGCCTGTCATTGATCCGCGACGATTTTTTAGGCACGCAAAAAAGCCAAATGTTCAAGAAAATCACAAGAATTGCGCTGATACGAAGCTTGAAATCATCGACAAAGATCGAAGAAAGCCTATCTACCGGGTGACGATTTATCAGCTTTGCAAGTAAGATTCATTACCCGACTTTCCGTTACCCCCTCAGTGAATCCCCGCAGATGAACCGTAACGACTTGCGTCGCGTCGATCTGAACTTGCTGATCGTCTTCGAAACCTTGATGCATGAGCGCAGTGTAACCCGAGCCGCCGAGAAGCTTTTTTTGGGGCAACCGGCAATCAGTGCTGCCTTGTCACGCCTGCGTAATTTGTTCGATGACCCTTTATTCGTGCGCACAGGGCGCAGCATGGAACCCACAGCGCGGGCGATTGAAATCTTCGCCCTGCTCTCTCCGGCGCTGGACTCCATTTCGACGGCCGTCAGCCGTGCTTCAGAGTTCAACCCGGCCACCAGCACCTCAGTGTTTCGCATTGGCTTGTCAGATGACGTTGAATTTGCCCTGCTCCCCATGCTCCTCAAACGCTTGCGCGCCGAAGCGCCTGGCATTGTGCTTGTGGTGCGCCGGGTCAACTACATCTTGATGCCACCACTTTTGGCATCAGGAGAAATTTCGGTGGGCGTCAGCTACACCAGCGACTTGCCCGCCAATGCCAAACGCAAAGTGTTGCGCCGCAGCAAATCCAAGTTGTTACGCGCCGACACCATGCCAGGTTCAATGAGCCTGGATGACTTTTGTGCACGGCCGCACGCGCTCGTCTCCTTTGCCGGCGACTTGAGCGGCTTTATTGATATTGAACTGGAAAAAACCGGCCACAAACGCCATGTAGTCCTCGCCGTGCCTCAATTCAACGGCTTAAGCACGTTGCTGGCAGGTACCGACATCATCGCCATGGTCCCCGACTACACCGCCGAAGCCCTGACTGCTGCAGGCGGCGTACGCGCCGAAGACCCTCCGCTTGAGCTACCAAGCTATGAACTGCACATGGCCTGGCGTGGAGCACAGGATAACGATCCGGGCGAGCGCTGGTTGCGTTCACGGATTCAGATGTTTTTTGGGGATCCAGAGAGTCTTTAGGCGTCGTCTGGCGGGCTGTTTATCTGATCATTTCTGCCTTTCCACAAACCATGGAGCGTCATTCACTTCCAGTGAATGACGCTCCCGAGGGGCATATCTGAGGGCATGCTATGACACCCCCAACACCTCTCGAATCGTGTGTGGGTAAAATCCTAGAACCGTTTTGTGAAATCTTCTTGGGGGCCATCAACCCTGCGTTGTTAAACGCTATGTCCAGACGCCCGAATGCAGCAGTGGCTTCTCGGAACAAATTGGCACCCTGAGCCTCGTTAGCCATTTAGCTGAGTCGCGCGTACGCGGCTCTGTCCTTAACGGGTGAGCAGAGTTCAACCAAACTCTTTGGTAAGGCGATCCTTTAGGCGCTGCATGTCCTGCTCCACCTTGGGAGCGCTGATAACGTCGTAGCTCGCAAACACAGGCAAGACCTGCGCCCCACAAAATGTGTAGTTGGCCGTATTTGCAGCAAAGACTTCGTCAACCGAACGGCCTTGATGGAGATTCTGCTTTGGGTCGTTGAAGGCGGCTTCGGGAGAATTCATCGTCAACGAAAGCAAGTAGCGTTTGCCCAGCATTTTCCCGCCCGAGCCGTACTGTTTGGACGGATCATCTTTCGAGCGTCCGTCACCACCAAGAAAGCTTTGCTGGATCAGGCCTGCGGTAAACACTTCGTCTACGTATTTCTTGTAGATCCAGGGATTACCAAACCAAAACACCGGGGACTGAGTCACGATGACGTCGGCCCAAAGATGTTTCTCGACTTCTTCGTTGATGTCATAACCAGATTCAATGTAGGTCTTTCGTACTACATACCCTTTCTGCACCATCTCGTCGGCGATCAGGGCTGCCATGCTCCGGCTCAATCGGCCCTCGCTGATGCCGTGGTGGGTCTGGTGGGCGTTGATGACTAAAACACGCTTGCCGCTCTCGCCCAACGTGACGCTTTGACGCTTTTGGAAGCAGCGGCAGCAGAGGCTGTTTGAGTGACAAGCGATGGCATTATCACCGCGGCGGTAATGCCCACACCCGTTTTGATGAAACGGCGTCGATTCAAAACCCCGTCTTCGCCGGTGTCTTCACTAGGGTCAAAAGGTCGAGTCATTTCGCGTACCTAAGTCTTGAGTCCAATACGGCGAAACGCGTCACGACGGCCACTTTGCCATTCAGATGGTGCATTTGCATGAGTCGATAACTCCTTGCGAACAGTGGCAATCAGTCTTCGCAGCTGTCGAGATACTTTTTGGACATGCGCGCGCCTTGGACCTGAATACTCGCCAGCGCAGTTCTGATCTGCTGCAAGTCATTCAAATCCAGGGACACATCCACCGCACCATTGTTTTCCTGCAAATGCGCAAGTTTAGTGGTGCCTGGGATTGGGATAATCCATGGTTTCTGAGCCATCAACCATGCCAACGCGATTTGCACAGGCGTTGCGTTCTTGCGCGCAGCGATGCCATTGAGCAAATCTAGGAATGGCTGGTTGGCACGCATCGCGTCAGGAGTAAAACGCGGGAATTCAGCGCGCAGGTCTGAGCCATCAGTTACGAAGGTTGAAGCGGGAGTGATCTTACCGGTGAGATAGCCCATGCCTATTGGGCTCCATGGCACAAAGCCGATACCCAGTTCTTCACACACCGGAATCACATCGGCCTCGCGATCACGCGTCCAAAGGGAATATTCACTTTGCAGCGCAGCAACAGGATGCACTGCGTGAGCGCGGCGCAAGTTATCGACGTTGGCTTCCGACAGGCCGTAGTGCTTGATCTTGCCTTCCTGAATCAGGTCCTTCAGCGCACCGGCAGTGTCCTCAATCGGCGTATTGGGATCGACACGATGCTGATAAAACAAGTCGATCACATCGGTGCGCAGACGAGTCAGGCACTGCTCGACGACTTTCTTGATGTGCTCTGGACGGCTGTTGAGATTTGGATAGTTGTCCAGATCAAAACCCAACTTCGAGGCGAGCGTTATCTTGTCCCGGAACGGGGCCAAAGCCTCACCGACCAGTTCTTCGTTTGCACGCAGACCATACACTTCTGCGGTATCAAAAAAGGTGACGCCCGACTCATAGGCTGTGCGGATCACTTTGATCGCCGCATTTTTTTCAGTCGGCCCGCCGTATCCACCGCTCAGGCTCATGCAACCAAAGCCGATTTGCGAAACGATCAAGCCGCTTTTACCCAGTTCACGCTGTTTCATGGTGATTCTCCAGATTGAAAGAGTTCAAGACATCTCTAGCGCTGAGCGCAGCAGATGTGGAGTGGAGCAAATCGGGTGATCAGGCTGACCAGTTCTGCAACCAGTAGGCATAAGGCACAGGAAGCACGGACTGGGGAGCTTCGACGCCTAACTCGCGAGCGGCGTGGTAGGTCCAGTGAGGGTTAGCAAGCAAGGTTCGGGCAAACATCACCAGGTCCAGCTGCCCCTCACGGATGAATGCGTTGGCTTGTTTGGGATCGGTGATCATCCAGCTGGTAGCGACCAGCAGGTCGGTTTCATGGCGGACACGCTCCGCGTAAGGGACCATGAAGTTGGGCACCCATGGCGCCTGCTCGCCTGGAGTGGAACCGGCCAACCCAACGTCTACCAGATCCAGGCCAGCAGCCTTGGCCCACTGCAGCACTTGCAGGGATTCGGCAAAAGACCGTTCTGCGCCGTCATCGAACTCGACAACGCCGAGGCGCATCGTCAGTGGCAGGTCATGCGGCCATACCTCACGAACCGCAGCCAGCGTTTCGAGGATGAACCGAGCACGGTTTTCCAGCGAGCCGCCATAATGGTCAGTGCGGTTATTGGCGTGACGAGAAAGGAAACTTTGCCCCAGAAAACCATGGGCAAAGTGAAGCTCAAGCCACTCGAATCCTGCCTCCAGAGCACGGGATGCGGCAGCCACGAAGTCCTGTTGGGTTGCCAGAATGTCCTGCGGGGTCATCTCCCTAGGCACATAGGATGAGTCGGACACGTAGGGTATTGCGCTAGGCCCAACAGGCTCCCACGCACGAGGATCAGTGCGTTCGAGTGGCGAACCTCCCTCCCAAGGCGGAGTACATCCAGCCTTGCGGCCTGCGTGGCCAATCTGGATTCCAGGCACAGCCCCCGCAGCTTTGATCGACGAAACTATCTGAGCAAAACCAGGGATATGCTCGTCGCTCCACAGACCTGCATCGCCAGGAGTAATACGCCCTTCGGGCGTTACAGCAGTGGCCTCGACAACAACAAGGCCAACACCGCCCCGAGCCAACATGGCGTAATGCGCCTGATGCCACTCATTCAACATGCCGTCCTGTGCTTGGTACTGACACATTGGCGACGCCACGATACGGTTACGTAGCGTGACGCCCTTGACGAGGATGGGTTCGAAAAGAGAAGGCATGCGAGGTGCTCCTGAGAGTGATACCCCACTGTAATGGGATCGCCCTCAGGGTATTTGCCGGATCCATCGCCATCGTTGCCTAAAACGAGCTTTTGCCATGGCACGGAAAACGCGGCCCACCAAATCGCGCAACCCCGCTCAGCCAAACAACGATCGAGTGGCACCAAGATTTGTAGCTACTGAGTAGACGAGTAATGCATCCACAATGAGGTAATACCCATCAACCCTACCCACGCCGAGAGGATATCGGCGCGGTAGTAAACCATCAAACGCTGATTGTTGGGACGCCATCCATAAGCTTTTCAAGACTGATAGGCAGATCGCGTACTCGTTTGCCGGTGGCGTGATAGACAGCATTCGCCACAGCAGCCGCGAGTCCTGTCACACCGATTTCACCCACCCCGCGAGCACCAAACTCGTTGAGATTGTAGTCCGGGTAATCGAGCAGGATCACATCGATATCGGGCTGATCTGCGTGCACCGGCACCATGTACTCGGCGTAGTTATTGTTCACGGGCATGGCATTGCGCTCGTCGTAATCGGCAGATTCGAATAGAGCCATGCCGATGGCCATCACGATTGCGCCTTCGACTTGGTTACGCGCGGTCTTGGCGTTGATGATTTTGCCTACATCAATGGCACTCACCACTCTCGATACTCGCAGCCGAGAAATGCCGGGGTCCCAACGCACTTCGACGAAATGTGCTCCGAAGCTACTAAACGCATGCTTGGCGGTATCCGCCATTCCGGTGTGAGCGTTACCCTCTGCGCTGGCTATTTTCAACCGGTTGAGGACATCTGCAAATCCAAGGCTTGTAGACCCATCTTCTAAGCGGCCATTGCTCACTTTGATTGCATCAGCCTTGCTGGTGGCAAAACCGCCGTCAGCAGATGCTGCGAAGCTCTTGAGTTGCGTCAAAGCCGCGCGCGTGGCTTCGGCGACGGCAGGTAGTACGCTTGCAGTAACCCATGAACCACCGGAAACGGGGGCGGGAGGATAGGAGGAGTTGCCCAGTTCGACTTCGATCCTGTCCAGCGGCAGCCCTGTAATGTCGCTGACACATTGCGCGATCACCGTATAGGTTCCTGTACCAATGTCCTGGGCACCACAATACACCACAGCACGACCATCGGATTTCAGTAACACGCGTGCCTCGGCGGGAGTGCGTAAGGCATCCCAGTTGCACTGAGCCATACCGTATCCAATCACTTCATGGCCATCGCGCATGCTGCCTATTTCAGGCGTGCGCTTAACCCAGCCAAAACGCTCGGCACCTTGGGCAAGCGCTTCGCGCAAGTGATTACCAGACCAAGGCAGTTTTTCCTGCTCGTTTTGTTCAGCCCAATTCAACTGGCGGAATGCGAGCGGGTCCATCCGGCACTTTTCGGCCAGCTCATCAATGGCTGACTCCAAAGCAAACAAACCAGGTGCGGCACCCGGCGCACGCATTGAGGTGGGTGCTCCTCGATTAACCTGCACAATGCCATGGGTGATTTCAACGTTTGCGCAGGAATAGAGGCTGGCACTCATGGAGCCACAGTTTTCGACATATTGGTCGCCGAACCCGGTAGTGTTGAGTGATTCATGGCGAAGGGAAACCAGTTTGCCTTTGGCATCGGCTGCCAGACGCATCCGTTGCTGCGTTTCAGGACGATGCCCTACGGTCGTGAACATTTGTGCGCGGGGGACAATTAGCTGTACCGGTCGACCCACTACTTTAGCGGCTGCGCACGCGGCGACCGAATGCGGCCAGATCCAGAGCTTCCCGCCAAAGCCGGAGCCAATGAACGGAGCCCTGACTTCAACGTGCTCGGTCGGCAAGCCAAAAATCTGGGCCAATGTGTTGCGATGAACGACGACTGATTGAGTGGACTCGTACACCACCAGCTTGCCGTTCTCCCAGAGCGCAACTGTCGCGTGCATTTCCATCGGGTTATGCGTTTCAACCGGAGTGGTGTAAGTCGCATCCACAGTCTGCACGCCATCGTCGAAAGCCTTGGCAGGATTACCTCGCTTATGTCCCTGACCACCGTCAGCGGGTGCACCTTGCTTTAAGCCCTGTTTCAGATTGGCGAATGAAGCACCACCGGCATAACCGACCTTCACCTTGTAAGCCGCTTCGCGCGCATGCTCAAAGGTATCAGCAATCACAAGTGCGACGAACTGACCGGCATAACGAATGACTTCGTCTTCGAACGGCAGCCGCTTCTCATCTGTCCGCGAACCCGTCAGCACACCGGCCAGCGAGAACGGTACTGGTGCGGTGTGGAAAGCTTGGGGGAAGTTGCCGTGATGCAGAATCTCGATCACGCCTGTCGAGCGGCGCGCGACTTCGATATCCAGCAACTTGATCGAGCCACTCGCTATGGTGCTGTAGACGCCGTAGGCGAAGACCATGTCTTTGGGGTGCTGGTCAGCCGCATATTGCGCGCGGCCCGTGACTTTCAAACGCCCGTCGATGCGACGTGGGGAAGCGCCCATGATTGACTCGCTCATGCGAAAGCTCCTGTGCCAAGTGTCGAGAGATTACGCATGATGGCCTGCTGTCCCAACGGGATCTTGTACGCGTTGTGCGCATAAGGTTTAGCACCTTGCAGCGCTATGGCGGCTGCCTTGGCGAAGTTCTCCTCAGTAGCCATTGCTCCACGCAATGCACGCTCCGCTTCGAGCGCACGCCAGGGCTTGGTCCCCACGCCGCCCATTGCAATACGGGCTTCGCGGATGACTTGGCCGTCCATCACCAGGATCACGGCACTGGACGCCAGAGCGAACTGGTATGACGCGCGATCACGCAGCTTCAGATAGGCAGATTTATTGTTCGGCAAAGGCGCGTTGAGCGTGACATGGGTGATCAACTCATTGGGCTCAAGCGCATGCTCTTTCCAAGGCGTGTTGCCCGGCAGCAAATGGAAGTCCAGGAAGTTGATCTCACGCTTGCCAGCCGGGCCTTGCACTTGGACGGTAGCGCCAATCACCGCCATGGCTACGCACATGTCAGATGGGTGGGTGGCGATGCATTGATCGCTGGTTCCCAACACTGCATGCACGCTACGGTTGTGACCCCCCATTGCCGCGCAGCCTGAACCTGGCACTCGCTTGTTGCAGGCCGAAACACCGTCACGGAAATAGTTGCAGCGCACTCGCTGCATGACATTGCCGCCCGTGGTCGCCTTGTTACGCAGTTGGGTGGTTGCGCCTGATAAAAGCGCTTGGGAAAGGACCGCATAGTCGCTTTTGATACGCGGATGATGCGCCAGTTCAGTGTTAGTGACCATGGCGCCGATACGGGTTCGGCCATCGCTCAAGATCTCGATCTGGTCAAGATCCAGGGTATGCACATCAATCACCCGGTCAGGCTGCATGATGTCGATCTTGACCAAGTCCAATAGGGTCGTCCCCCCTGCAAGAAAAGCCGTCGCTTCGGTGCGAGCATGGGTGGCGATAGCCTGTTCGGGGCTGGTGGCGCGGGTATATTCCAAGGCTCTCATCAGCTGGCTCCTTGTACTTTGCTACGGGCATCCTGCACAGCGGCCAGGATGTTTTTGTAGGCACCACAGCGGCAGATATTGCCACTCATGGCTTCACGCACACTGTCATCGTCGGCGCCGATGTTCGGGTCCTTGATAATGGCCGCAGCGGTCATCATTTGGCCCGACGTGCAGTAACCGCACTGGAACGCATCGTGAGCCCAAAACGCTTCCTGAATGGGGTGCAGTTGGCCGTTGTGTTCCAAGCCTTCGATGGTGGTGATCTCGTCACCTTGGTGCATTGCCGCCAAAGAAAGACAGCTATTCACTGGCAGGCCGTTGATATGCAATGTACAAGCGCCGCACTGCCCGTGATCGCAGCCCTTTTTGGTGCCGGTCAACTTCAAGCGATCTCGCAAGACATCCAGCAGTACTGCGTTGCCAGGAACATTGAGCGTATGGGCCTGCCCGTTAACCTTCAAATTGATCCGCTGTTCCCCTTTCGCCAGCGGCTTTTCGCTGTCATCAATTGGGGTAGCCCGCTGTGCCGCCTGAGCCCATACAGGCGACGTTGCAGCGGCCATACCAGAGATGCCAACAGTGCGCAGGAAGCTGCGACGCGAGGGGGTGGCTAACTCCTTGAACAATTGGCCAGGGCTATCTGGTTCGAGGCTATTTTTTTCGGTCGGTTCGGTCGGTTCGGTCATTGTCAGGATCCTCATTGGCTTTTATGGTTCAGGTCACGGTGCTGACACCCATATGACGGTTATCCAGGAAGATACCCTTGGCCGGTTCCGCCTATTTTTAGCTGCCAACGTGCAATGGTGTGCGACCAGTCGTGGCCGTCAGCCCATTGCTTTATTGGAAACGCATTCTTTTGATGTCACGTTGCGGTGGCTCTCCGAAGAGGCGGCTGTATTCACGACTGAATTGGGATGAGCTTTCATATCCCACCAGCCCCCCGGCACTGCTGGCATCAACGTTTTCGCTGAGCATCAGATGCCGGGCGGTTTGAAGACGCAGTTGCTTCTGGTATTGCAGCGGGCTCATGCCTGTTACTGCGCGAAAGTGCTGGCGAAATGTGGAGGGACTCATGTGCGCCGTTGCCGCCAGATCATCCATGCGCAACGCTTGGCAAAAATTGAGCTTAAGCCAAGCAACGGATTTGGCGATGTGCTGACTCGGCGAGCCAGCGCTGATCACGTGCAGCATTTGTGGGCCGTGTGCGCCATGGAGCAACCTGATGATGATCTCTTCTTTGATCAGCGGAGCAATCGTGCTGATCAGTTCGGGCTCGTTGAGTAGAGCCACCAGGCGTTCGAGAGCATCCAGCACACCCGCGTCAAGATCCTTTACGGTGAGAGGACGGAACGCGCCATCCTTGATGCGTTGCGACAATTGAAGCCGTTCGGCAATTTGCACGACAGTCGTGGTATCAAAAGTCAGCATCATGCCGAGAAACGGCAGGGAGGCACTGGCTTCGATCACATTGGATATAACGGGCAAGTCAACGCTGGTGACCATGGATTGGCCGGGGGAATAAGTCATCACCTCGCCCCCGACGACGACCTGCTTACGTCCTTGAAGCGTCAGCCCGATACCCAAGCCGTAGATGCAGTGCAGCGGCATGGTCAGCTTATGGCGTCGGTGCAGACTTAGGCCCGAAATGGCCGTATCCATGTCTCCATCATTACGCAGCACGAGGCCAACAGCGCTAGCGAGTCGATGGGTATCGTTGACGGAAGAATGATTGGAAGCGCTTGGCATGGGCTTCTCTCTTGAGAGGGCTTTAAAGTAAGTCACGCGCAATCCAATTGCTGACACGGACGATATCGGACATCACCGCTAGAGCAATTTCTGACGGAGTTTTACTCCCAAGGTTCAACTCTATCGGGGCGCGAATCCGGGAAAGCGAACGCTCAGACAGCCCGCCGATGCTGCTGACTCTCTCTAGGCGCCTTCACTGGTACGCCGCGACCCCATGGCGCCGATTTAAAAAGCGGATGTGCGCAAAACTCTGCCTCCGGGGACAAGCCTTACACCAAAAGCCTCTGCGCCGCGCCGATTAGGATGAAGACATTAACGCCTGCAACGCCAAGAGTATGGCGCGTCATGTTAGCTAGCACTTGCCCAATCGAAGCGCGTTATTGCCTATTCCAAGTGTTAAGAGCGTGGAAAAGTGACTCGTAACTGACTATTACAGGCAAAAATGTAGTCCGTAGTTGGCTGCGTTGGTCGATCGTGGCCTGATTAAGCCGCACATTGACGGGCATTATGACTTTACCGCTGCCGGGGTAAGTGCCGCCCACGCGCGCCTCGAGTCAGGCCGCGCAGTCGGCAAGGTCATAATTGAACGACAAAACGGCTGACACCTATAAAGAGACAATGCCAGGGTAATCAGGCCCTGGCCCATGTTTCACGCATACCAAGTCAGCCCCTTGGGTGCGCTAGCAAAGCCAACCTGCCGCAACGCGGGGTAAAGAGGGCTTCTGAAAGCCGTCTGGTCGTTAACCTGCTCCAGCGTAAAGGATGCATGCCTTGCACGTTTGAGGGCCACTGCAAGGGCCGTCAAACCTGCCACAAGCGGCTCGGCCATAGTCTCAACCTCTGGATCTGCGTAGCAAAGCAGGCGACGCCCACCCTGAACGAGGTAGAACATCAGACGCCCATCAACCAGCACAACGATTGACCCGGCTCGGCGGGTAAGACGTAGGTTTGATGGGTGAGCCGGCCACGACAGGAAGGTCCCGAAGGGATTGGCAGGGTCGGCAGCCGAAAGCGCTACTGCCACGGGTTTGGCAGCCGGCAAACTGGCAAGTTCACGCAGTCGATCAATGCACGTACGCTCGGCAAATTGCGCAGCACCCAATCCTTCAATGAAGCGACCGCGCAGCACCTTGCCCGCGTCTTCCATGCTACGCAACACCACTCTCAGGGCCGCAAAGCCGCCCGGGACATTCTCGGCGACAGCAGCGCTGCGAGTCACCACGCCATACCGATCGACAAGCGCCTCGACCAGCGCGAATGCGCGCGCGGTGTCATTCAGAGGCTCGTGGTGCAGCAGTGACCAACGTCCAGCGAGGGTCGGATCGCTCAATGACCAGACAGCACCCAATGAGGCGGTAGCCAAGGCCGTGTGTTCATCGGATCGTAGACTGTTAAAGCTTCGGCGGCGTCGAGAAGTTGGAGCGGCACGAGGCCGTCGCGCCGGGGCCGCGCCATAGTACGCTCGCAAGGGGGACCACGTGTCAGTGGTGACATAGCCATGCCAAGCAAGATTCCAGAGTGCGGCATGGATATCCGAGGGTGCGTAAGGCTGTTGTTCTGCTTGCGTACCATGTGGCGTCAGCGCGGCAAATTGCCGTGCAAAATAAGCCCCGCCACCGGCCAGTCTGTCGAGGATTTCCTGTTGCAAGGGAGATAGGTTTGCCGCCGCCTCGGTGTCAGGCAAGGGCAACAGTGTTTCAGCTGCAAATGCCTGAAGATGCAGGGCCACCAGCCCGTCATCCTCGCCAAGACGCCCATGACCGGACCACACTACCGTGCCGGAGGCGATCAGTTCGTCGAGCATACCCGGCGTGTAATCTTGGACGCGTGCAGAAAGGATCTGACTTTCCCATAAGGACGCAGGCAGTGGTAGCCCAGCTAGCTGCTCGATGACGCGAGTCACGCCCTCGACCCCCACCAACGTACCTCCGGCTTTTTGCGTCGCAACAGCGGCTTTGCCCGCACTCTCGGGCACTAAGCATTGACGCTCTAGTAGCAAGCGCACATAGGCCTCCTGCGCAACGGCGAGTGTGGCCTCGCGAGCAGCCTCAAGCGAGCGTAGACGCAAGCGTTTGAACACCTCTTCGCCAACCCACTCGCGTCGCGCCAACTCAGCGCCGACATGAGGCTTGAGCGACTGCACTGCCGCTCGGGGGCCGATACCGAAGTTGCCTTTAAGGAGTTTCCCTTGCTCGCGCAAGCGTTCTAACGCGTCTTCCGCTACCGCAATGCCAAGGCCGAATCGGCTTGCCAGCGCTTCAGTACTGAAAGGGCCATGGGTACGCGCATACCGCGCGATCAAGTCGCTGAGAGGTGTTGGCGCCCGCCCGAGGAACACGCTGGGAAGATTGCCAGGCAGCGGGACGCCGAGTGCATCGCGCAGCCGGGCAGCATCTTCGACGCCAGCCCAGTACTTGCTACCGGCGAGGGTCACCCTGATCGTGCGCCCTGCTCGCTCGAGGTCAACGAGGTACGCCGCCGCCTGCTCTCCTTCGCTAAGACGGCGAGCGACGTCCTCTGTCGTCAAAGGCCCTAGCAGGCGCAGAAGATCTGCCGCACCCTCAAGGCCCTTGGCCTGATGGCTGGGTGTGAGCCGTTGCAATTCGTGCCCGACGCGCTCGACCACGACCGGGTCGAGCAACTCCCCCATATCAACTTGGCCGATTAAATCGCCGAGCAATCCACTGTCCAATGAAAGAACTGACGTGCGCCGCTCGGCCAACGGCGCATCCATTTCGTACATGAACTGCGCCACGTATCCAAATAATAGATTGGCTGCAAAAGGCGACGGCACCTCTGTAGTGATCTCGGCAATTTGCACTGCACCGTCCTGAAGCCGCTGCATCAACACATCTAGAGCCGCAAGATCGTAGACATCTTGCAGGCACTCGCGCGCGGTTTCGATAAGGATGGGGAAGTCGGGATGGTCCTGCGCGATTTGCAGCAGTTGGCCTGCGCGCAAGCGTTGCTGCCATAGCGGGGAGCGGCGCCCTGGCATCCGTCGGGGCAGGAACAGTGCACGCGCAGCGCACTCGCGGAATCTTGCAGCGAACAATGCGGAGCCAGCCACCGCGTCGGTGACGGTTTTGCGTAAGGATTGCGGATCATAAATGAACAGTTCTACACCCG
>NZ_LLWH01000164.1 GCF_001411475.1 Pseudomonas endophytica
CTGCTGCTTGATCAACGGCGAATGGGCGTGTGGGGCGTTACCGGCGAACCCGAGCAGTTGCGCACGTATGCTGAGCTGGTACGCATGACGGCTGAAATGCTGGTGGGCCAGCGTCACCTTCAGGCAGAGCAACAATGGCGACGTCAGCGTTGTGACGACTTGGTCGCGCTGTTGCTCAGTGACGCCGGCGATTCCCCGCGGCTGATAGATGAAGCCCAGCAACTGGGCTTGAAGCCACATTTGTCGCGGATTCCTTACCTGTTCGAACTGGACACGGGGCAAAGCGCCGATGCCTTGAGTACTTGGTTGCAGTCACGTTACCCGGACAGCTGGTGTGTGACCCCGGCCACGGGTTCGTTGCTTTGGTGTCGTCCTTCAACCACTGCGCTGGATGACTTACGCCTGCTTGAACGTCTTGATGGGCAGGGCTTGCGCGCCTTGCGCGTCGCAATAGGCGGCCAGGCCGATGGGCTCAAAGGCTTGCGCCGCTGTTATCGGCGGGTTGGCGATCTATTGGCCTATGGCCGAGATGTGTTGCCGCAGATGCGTTTATTAACCCTCAACCGTTATCGCCTGCCGGTGATGCTGTGGCGCCATCGTAACGATGACGCCCTTGAGGAACTCTTAGGGCCGCTGCACAAAGTGGTTGCCAAAGACAGCAACGGTCAATTGATAACGACGCTTCGCAGTTGGTGCGAACACGATGGGCAGAGCCAGCCCTGTGCTGATGCGCTGGGCATCCATCGCAATAGCCTGCGCTACCGGATGGAGCGTATCGCCGAGTTAAGTGGTGTTGACCCGTTAAGCCTCAACGGCATGCTTGCGCTGTATTTAGGGGTGCAGTTGTTGCCACAGCATTAGTCAGCGTTGCACCTAATTGTAAAAATGAACAACAAACCCTGTGATTGCTTGTGCACCAGACTGGCGTGTTTGCAGCCGATTACTGGCAGCATGGAAGGCATAAGAACTGGAGATTCGCCCATGAAAATCGTGATTGCCCCCGACTCGTTCAAAGACAGCCTGAGTGCTGAAAAAGTCGCCGAAGCTATTGCTGCCGGTTTGAGCGATGTACTGCCAGATGCGCAGATCATCACCTGCCCCATGGCGGATGGCGGAGAAGGGACGGTGGATGCGATTGTTGCTGCGGGTAACGGCCAATTACGCCGCAATCGGGTGCAAGGGCCGCTAGGCGTCTCAGTCGAGGCCAACTGGGGATGGCTGCCAGACACTCGCACCGCCATCATTGAAATGGCCGAAGCCAGTGGCCTGCAATTGGTCGCTCGTAACGAGCGCGATGCGTGTATCAGCAGCACCTTCGGCACCGGCGAGTTGATCAAAGCCGCGCTGGATGAAGGCGCCCAGCGAATTATTTTGGCCATCGGCGGTAGTGCTACTAACGATGCTGGTGCTGGTGCCTTGCAAGCGCTTGGCCTGGAACTGTTTGATGAGCAGGGGCAACCTCTGGCACAGGGGGGCCTGGCGCTGGCCAAACTGGCCCGTATCGAACTTGCCGGGCTTGATCCACGGTTGACCGACGTGCGTTTTGAGATTGCCGCCGATGTGAATAACCCGCTGTGTGGCGAACATGGCGCCTCAGCCATTTTCGGCCCACAAAAAGGCGCGTCTGAAGAGCAAGTCCGTTTGTTGGATCACGCCTTAGGGCATTTTGCTGATCACTGTGCCCAAGTGCTGCCGAAAGATGTGCGCGATGAGCCCGGTTCGGGAGCGGCTGGCGGCCTTGGTTTTGCGGCTAAGGCGTTTTTTGGGGCGCAATTTCGAGCGGGCGTAGAGGTCGTCGCAGAACTGGTCGGCTTATCTGAAGCGGTGAAGGGCGCAGATTTAGTCGTGACTGGAGAAGGCCGTTTTGATGCGCAAACCCTGCGCGGCAAAACACCTTTTGGTGTAGCCCGTATCGCGCAGGCGCAAGGCGTGCCGGTGGTGGTGCTAGCGGGTACGTTAGGTGATGGCTATCAAGCACTTTATGAGCACGGCATTCAAGCCGCTTTCGCCATAGTCAGTGGCCCAATGGGCCTTGAAGACGCCTGTGGCCAAGCTGCGCAACTGTTGACCGATCGGGCGCGAGATATCGCTCGCTTGCTCAGTTTAAAAGTGGCGTGATTGAAGGCCGAAAGCTCAATGTCTCTTTTACACGCTTGATTGCTTGCGATTTTTTGCTCGGTTCAAGATCGCAAGCAAGCTCGGGCCTACAGTGAATGTACTCGTCCAAATCGTGTAAGCTTTGCGGTCCTTTGCATTCGACCCCTAGCGTGCCCTATGCCATCGCTCTTCAAACGCTCCTTGCTGCCGAAACTGCGCAGTTTTCCTTTGTCTGCCGATGCGTTCAGCATTTTGCCCAGCGCCGCCGAGTTTCGTCGCAGTTTGCTGGAGCACATTGCAGGCGCTCGCCAACGCATCACATTGGTTGCCTTATACCTGCAACAGGATGAGGCCGGACAAGAAATTCTCGATGCCCTACATGCTGCTAAAGCGGCACGCCCTGAACTACAAATAGCGGTAGTGGTTGACTGGTTGCGGGCTCAGCGCGGGCTGATTGGGGCAGGTAAACAGCCGGGTAATTCGGCCTGGTATCAAGCCCAAACCGCTGCGCACGAGAGCGAAGTCCCCATTTATGGCGTACCTGTGCAAACCCGTGAGTTGTTCGGGGTGCTGCACCTCAAAGGCTTTATTGTTGACGATTGTGTGATCTACAGCGGCGCCAGCCTGAACAACGTCTATCTGCACAAGTTGGACAAGTACCGCTTTGACCGCTATCACGTGCTGCACAACAAAGCATTGGCCGACTCGATGCATCAGTTTGTTCAGCAGGACCTGATCGCAACCAAAGCAGTTCACCGCCTTGATCTGCCTTCATTACCGACAACCCGAAGCCTGCGCAGCGCCATCGGTAACTTTCGTAGCCACTTGAAAAAAGCCAGTTACGACATCAGCCAAGGCACCGAGGGGTACTTTGGCTTGTCGGTCAGCCCGCTGTTGGGCGTCGGTAAAAACAACCCGCTCAATCGAGTAATTGGTGAGTTGATAGCCAGTAGCCAACAACAACTGACTATTTGTACGCCGTATTTCAACCTGCCACTGCCGGTCACCCGCGAGATTAACCGTGCGCTGGAGCGAGGGGTGAAGATTGATATCGTGGTGGGCGACAAGACCGCCAATGACTTCTACATCCCGC
Organism: Pseudomonas endophytica; assembly: GCF_001411475.1. Lineage (GTDB taxonomy): Bacteria > Pseudomonadota > Gammaproteobacteria > Pseudomonadales > Pseudomonadaceae > Aquipseudomonas > Aquipseudomonas endophytica. Next base: position 3,191 of record NZ_LLWH01000164.1, read on the forward strand.
CGAGCGAGCCGTTTAAGGTGATTTCGGCGTTACCGTACTTGTATGAGTTAAGTTTGCGTCGCTTTGCCAAGAGCCATCAGCGGATGATCGACAGCGGCTTACTCAACTTACATCTGTGGCGCGAGGGCGGTAACAGCTTCCACCTTAAAGGTGTGTGGGTTGATGATCGTTACACCTTACTGACCGGTAACAACCTCAACCCAAGAGCCTTCCGTCTAGACCTTGAAAATGGTCTGCTGATCGACGATCCACGGCGCGAGTTGCTGGAGCCTCGGCGCAAGGAGTTAGAAGCGATTTTTGCCCATACCCAGCGCATTGAGCACTTCAAAGATCTCGAAACCCTGCCCGACTACCCTCCGGCAGTCGCCAAGTTTTTGCGCCGGGTTAGTCGAGTTCGAATTGAGCGGTTGCTGTACAGGATTCTTTGAATCCAGCGGCACCTTGTTAGCAGCAAGCGGCAAGCTTAAATCTTGACCGCTTGCCGTTCGCCTCCAGTGGCCTAAAAATCGACTGTGGCTGAGACCTTCAACGCGCGCGGCTCGCCTTGGCTCAAGTAGCCGCCATTGGCCGACGCCCAATAACGGGTGTTGGCGACGTTCTCCAGATTAGCCCGCAGTGTTACCGCACGTTGTTCAACCTCGAAGCTGTAACGCGCCCCTAGGTCGAAGCGGTTCCAAGCCGGGATGCTCAAGTTGTTGGCTTCATCGACATACTGGCCGCCGGTACGCAGCATCCGCCCATTCAACGCCACACCTTCAAGCCCCGGTACATCCCAGTCCACACCAAGGTTGTATTGGAAGGTAGGGACGCCAATCGCCCGGTTCCCATTGTTGGCGCCGTTTTTGGTGCCACTGAGTTCGGTGTCCATCAGGGTTGCACCCGCCAGCACCCTTAAGCCGTCTAGCGGTTCGCCATAAATGTTCAACTCAACGCCACGATTACGCTGAGTGCCTTGGCGCACGTAAGTGTTCTGTGCGTCGACATAACCGTCGTTGGGTTGCTCGATGCGATACACGCCCAAGCTAGCGCCAAACGTGTCTTTGTCGTATTTGATCCCGGCTTCCAGTTGCTTGGAGCGTGCAGGTGCAAACGCTTGCCCGCCGTTTGTAACCACAGCGCCGCCCGCAGTTGCTGGAGCTGTCGGGCCTTGGGCCAGACCTTCAATGCGGTTGGCATACAACGACACGTGTTCCCATGGCTTGAGCACGATGCCATAGACCGGCGTCGTGATCGTTTCGTTGTACGTGGCCGTGCGGTCGCCGGCGTAACTCCAACCGTCCACTTTCAAGTTTTGCCGACGCAAACCGTAAGTGAATAAGATGCGGTCATCCATAAAGCCCAAAGTGTCGGAAATCGCGATGCTGCGGTTAATGGTCTTACCCACAATGCCTGGGTCATTAATATCGCCGCCCACGTACGGATAGACAGTCGGCTTAGCCACATCAATCGGGTGATAGAGGTTGTTGGCGAAGCTGCCACTCAACTGATACGCCGAACGTTGTTCGGCCCATATCCCCGTCACGCCAAGGTTGATCTGATGGCTCACCGGGCCGGTTTGCAGCTTGCCGCGCAGGCCAGCCATGGCGCTTCGGTTGTCTTCATCGTGAGCGACGAACATGTTCGAGGCGGTGGTTGCACCGGCAGGGCTACGCAGGGTAGGGGTTGAATAGTCGCCCACTTCACGGGTGTGCTTGGCCCCGGCAGCGGCATACAGTGTCCACTGATCGTTGAGGTCATACTCACCGCGGGCCATGCCGTAGGTGTCTTCCAGTTCGGTGAACGTCCACTTTTGGCTGTAGTTGGTATCGGCGTCCGGCGCGTGGGGGATACCTGTCGAGGTTACAGGCACGTAAACCACATTGCGATTGCCGTTGATACGTTGCTTTTGATAACCAAAATCAGTGGACAGCCGCAAGCGGTCGCCCTGGTAATCCAGCCCTAGAGCGAACAACTTGGTGCGCTGGTTTTCATCGTCGATGGCGGTATCACCCTCGCGCTGGGCTATATTCATGCGCACGCCGAACTCATTGTTTTCGCCAAAACGCTGGCCCAAGTCCAGGTGTTCACCGATGCGACCGCTGCTGGAAATATCAGTGCTAAACCGTCGGGTCGGGGTGTCTTGTGCGCGCTTGGGCTGCAAGTTAATCCCACCGCCCACACCTGAACCGGTTGGGGTCACGCCGTTGATAAACGCATTGGGGCCTTTGAACACTTCAACGCGCTCAAGGCTGTCTGTACTGATTACCTGACGCGGCAGGACGCCATACAAACCGTTGTACGAAATATCGTCGCTGTTCAGCGGCAAGCCACGGATGACAAAAATCTGCGATGCGTTGCCGTAGCCAAAGGATTGGCGCACCGAGGAGTCGTTAAGCAGTACATCACCGATGCTTTCCGCTTGCTGATCTTCGATGAGTTGGGAGGTGTAGCTTGCCATGGTGAACGGCACATCCATGATGTCCTGATTGCCCAGCACGCCCAGCTCCCCACCGCGTGCGACTTGACCGCCGCTAAACAGCGGAGGTTGCGCGTTTTTGGGTAATTCTTTGGCTGAAATGGCCGTGCTATCTAGGGTCAGTACAGACGCGGAGGTCTGATCGGCGGCAGCGACACTGCACAGCGATGTTCCCACCAGGCCAAGTACGGTGGCAGCTAGGGATGTCAATCGAAACGGAGCGAGAGTGGAGGGCATCAGAATTCCGCGTAAAGAGTGGGAAATATCAGCATCCATGCGAAATTGAAGGCAAATGATATAGATTCTCTCTTGTGGTAAAAAGAAAAATATCGGCCGCTTTTACGGATTTTTCCTTAGTGCTGCTGGGCTGCTTCTGATTGCTGGGGTTAAGTGGCAGCCCTGAGTCGATTTGCCGCACCAAACCTACGTCCCGCGAGTTTGCTGGGGTAGAGCGCTAGTGCGCACCACAACAGGGCGTGCCCGCCGTGCGAGGCAGGCGCGAGAGTGGTAAATTCAGCGTCCATGAAACGCGTTAATCCCACAGCAATCGTGCGTAGCCGGTAATGGCAGATTCATTAGTCGAGCAGCGCATACCTGTGCTTATTGCGCAGGGCAAAGGTTTGGCTTTAAACAGCCGAGCCGCTTAAAGGAACCTGACATGAATGCATTACTGACTCGCCGCCATGTCGTTGCCGGTCTTGGCTTGCTCAGTCTCGGCCTGCTTGCCGGTTGTGATCCGGGCAGCGGTTTGTCTTACAAATACGGTAAAGACCTGAGCAATGAGATTCTGGGGCGCAAGTTCAAGCTTCGGGATGTTGATGGTAACGAAATGATGCTCGGCAGCTTTCGCGGAATGATGCCGATGATCTTCTTCGGTTTTACTCAATGCCCAGCGGTGTGCCCAACTGCTTTAGCCCGTGCTGCACAAATCAAAAAGATGATGGGACCGGACGGTGACCGCCTCCAAGTGGTGTTTATCACCTTAGACCCGGAGCGCGACAAGCCGGCGATGCTAGATGCGTACGTCAAAGCCTTCGACCCAACCTTTATGGCGCTGTCCGGCACCCTCGAAGAAACCGCGGCCACGGCCAAAGAGTTCAAGGTGTTTTACGAGAAGATCCCAACCGGATCGTCATACACCTTGTCGCACACGGCCACAAGCTTCGTGTTCGACACCCGCGGTGTATTGCGCTTAGGTTTATCGCCTTCATTGTCAGCTAAACAGTGCACTGAAGACCTGCTGACGGTGATGTCAGTCTGCTGATCTCTATTCCTTATAAAAAGAGCCTGCCTCATGAAAACCATAAATCGCGTAATGTTGCTGTCATTACTGGGCCTTAGCCTTAACGTCTCTGCGCAGACAGTGGTTGACGACGCTTGGGTTCGCGCCACGGTTGCGGGTCAGTCTTCGACCGGCGCTTTTATGCACATCACCTCCAGCACCGACAGCAAACTGGTTGACGTTAAATCCCCGGTGGCCAAGACCGTAGAGATTCATGAGTCGACCATGAAAAACGATGTCATGAGCATGCAGGCTGTGCCTTTTGTGGCATTGCCAGCGGGTAAGACCGTCAACATCGAACCCGAAGGCTTCCACGTGATGCTGATGGACCTAGTGGGGCAAGTTAAAGACGGTGATCAAGTGCCGTTAACGCTGGTGATTGAAGACGCCCAAGGCGCCAAACAGTCAATTGAGGTCAAAGCCCAAGCGCGTGCGTTAAATAGCATGCCAATGAATATGCACAAGCATGACCACGGTGCAGCACACTGATTTACTCCCCGTTGAGCGAGCGTGGCTTGCGCAGCACGTTCGCTCCAGAGCCTTATTGAATGTCCTCATCTCTTTCGCTGGCACCGGTCACCAAAAGCGACATCCCTGAGGTGTTGGATTTTGTCTTGCGAGCCCGTGCCGAACTATTCCCCAAGCTGAGCCTCACGGGGTTGCCTAATGATCTGGCTCATTTTGAGCAGGTGTACCTTGAGGGCGCAGGGCGATTTCTAAGGGTGCGCGACGCGGGACGAATAGTGGCTGCCATCGGCTACCTGCCGTACGACCATCGTTTCAAGCAGCTCAATTACCACGGCCTTAAAGTCGTAGAAGTGGTGCGCCTGTTTGTACTGCCCGAATATCGACGTTCCGGCTTGGCTGGCCGTTTGTACCAAGCTTTGAGGGCATTGGCGGCGCAAGAAGGGGTCGAGGTGATGTACCTGCATACACACCCGTTTCTGCCAGGCGCGATTGATTTTTGGCAGCGACAAGGCTTTAACGTGGTGGATGTTGAGGCTGATCCACTCTGGCAAACGACCCATATGCAATATCGTTTGCCAGTACCCGAATGATCTAAAACCTGCCGGTTAACGGGTATTCGATGGCTACGCGGACCTGATCGGTATCCAGCTCTGCCTGGGCAGTATTACCGCGATGCACGTTGTAGCGCAGCGACAGCGTCGTGCCCTTGGCTGTACCGCTTTGCACCACATACCGCGCTTCCAGATCTCGTTCCCAGTGTTTACCGTCTTTGCCATAACCTAGATAGGCATAACCGCCTTTAGGGTCGACATGGGTGCCGTTTATATCGCTACCGCGCACGTAAGCAGCGCTGAGCATCAGCCCCGGCAAGCGCCACACCGACATGTCCAAGTCGTACCGCAGTTGCCATGACTGTTCATTGGGTGCGTTGAAATCAGACAGTTGCACGGCGTTGGTGATGAAAATAGCACCCCGAGTTACGTAATCGAACGGCGTATCGCCGTGTACCTTTTGATAACCCAGGCTAAAACTTTGTGGGCCTTGAGTGTAGGTACTCATCAGGCTCCAAGTAGTGTTGTCGATGGTGCCCGACAAGGCTTTGCCTTCATCAGTGGTGCGGTACAGGTTGAAGTTGAACGCCAGCGAGCTATTTTCATCAATCGGTTGATTGAACAGAGCACCTAGGTACTGTTGGTTCCACGTGTCTTCATAGCGAGAGGTATACAGACTGGTGCTCAGCTGTTTGCTTGGGGTATAGACCACTCCGGCAAGATCGAAAGCATCACCCTTGAGGCCATTGGAGTAATTGACCACAAACTCCTGATTATGGCTGCTTGCATTGCGGTCAGTGCTGCCGGTGAAGTGGCCACCGACCATTTTCAAACTGTCGAACTCATTGCTGGTGACGAACACCCCGGTGGCAGTTTCTGGCAATAAGCGGCTATCGGACGAACTAAAGACCGGCGTTTTGACCCGTTGCTCACCGTAAGAAAGTACGGTGTTGGACATCCGCAGTTTGATCGCCGCACCGCCCCGGCCGTAATTGTCTTTAGGGTAGCCTTCATTATCCAAGCCTAACAAACGGGCCTTGCCTGCACGACCGCCGCCGCTGTCCAACTTGACCCCTAAGTAGGCGTGCGCATCTATCCCGACGCCGATGAGACCTTGGGTAAAACCAGACTGCAACGTGCCCATCAAACCGTAGGCCCATTCCTCGGCATAATCGTTGCGCTCGGACCTTGCCTTGTAGGCATTACGCGCGCCGCTATTTTTGCCCCCGTGCTGGTAGTCACGACGGTCGTAAACAGAGCGGTTGAGTAAGCCCCAGGTGCTGTCTTCGATAAAGCCATTGGCCTGAGATTGTGCAGAGTCGGCCATGGCAAACGGGCTGCTAAGCGCTAGTAAAATGGCTGATCGACTCGCAAGGGCAGTCATTGCGCCGCCTGCTTGGTGAGCGCAGCATTCATCCGGTCCAACGCCCGCTTAGGCAGTGTGGAGGGCAGCTCTGGCGTTTGGGCTGGGGGTTCGCCGACTTGAATCAGCATCACCATGCCCATGGCCAGATGGGGAATGCATTGAATGCCGTACAACCCTGGAACAGTGAATGTCTGCTCGGTGACCTCGTTAATCTTGCCTTTAAAAGCCTCTGCACCCTCAGGCAGTAAGGCGGGCAGGGTGGCCGCGTTATGACTGCTTTGAGTCGGGACAAACCTAACGGTATCACCAGGGGCAATCTGCAAATAATCCGGTTCGTAAACCATGCCGGCGGTTGCGCTGCGCGTCAGCATTTTTACTTCATGGGTTTGAGCCAGCACCGAGGAGCTGAGCAGAGCACAGGCCAACAAAACACTGAGAGATGAAATACGCATGTGTGGGTATCCATAAAGGCTTTAAGAGCAACGAAATCGCAGGATTTGCGCTCCGTCAAAAGGGTCAATTAAATAATGCGCCTGCACCCCAAAGGTGGTGCGTAAGCGCTGCGGCGTCAAAACTTCATGCGGCTTGCCCAGCGCTACCAAGCGCCCGCGCTCAAGGACTGCGAGTCGATCACAACTCAAGGCTTGATTCAGGTCATGCAGGGCGATCAAGGTCGTGATCGGAAGCGCTTGTACGGTTTTCAAAATGCCCAACTGGTGCTGAATATCGAGGTGATTAGTAGGCTCATCCAGTAGTAGGACTTGCGGGCGCTGAGCCAACGCTCGGGCAATGTGTACGCGTTGACGTTCACCGCCTGAAAGGCTGCGCCAAGTGCGCTGGCGCAGGTGTGTGGCATCTACGTCGTTGAGTGCTTGCGCAACGATCCTATCGTCAGCGCTCGACCACGGGGCCAAGGCCGATAGCCAAGGCGTACGGCCCAGCGCTACGGCTTCAAGCACGCGGATGGCATCGTAGGTGTCGGCCTGCTGTTCAACCACCGCCAATTGTTGCGCGATTTTGCGTTGAGCCAGATTTTTGAGCGCTTGCCCTTCGAGCAAAACCTCCCCATGACTGGGCACACGCACATTGGCCAACAACTTGAGCAACGTCGACTTGCCTGAACCATTAGGTCCGACAATCCCTAGGGTTTCGCCGCGCTGAACCGCCAAGTTAATACCGTGCAGTAACTGCGCGTCGCGAACCCCATAGCTCAAGTCCGAGCAAGACAATACTGGGAGTGTGGCGTTCATCGGGCATTCCTGCGGCTGATCAGAATCACAGCGAACACCGGCGCGCCGACCAAAGCGGTGACTACGCCGACAGGGATGACTTGGCCTTTGATCAACGTGCGAGACAAGATGTCTGCGCCGATAAGAAACAACGCACCACCCAACGCACTGGCAGGTAGGAGTCGGGCATGGCCGGTGCCTAATAACAGACGTACAGCATGCGGAATCACTAAGCCGACAAAGCCGATAGAGCCGACAATCGACACCATCACCGCGGTCACCAGTGCTGCGCAACTTATTAACAAGAACTGTACGCGGCGCACAGCAATGCCTAAGGAGGCTGCCGAGTCGGCGCCGAAGGTAAACGCATCCAGTGCGCGCCGGTGCCACAGGCACACGCCTAAACCCAGCAGCGCAATCGGTACGGCTAACCCTACCGAGGGCCAGCGCACGCCGCTCAAGTTACCCAGCAACCAGAACATGATGCCGCGTGCCTGTTCGGAGCTGGCGGACTTGGTAATCAGAAACGCAGTAATAGCGTTGAACATCTGCGACCCGGCAATCCCAGCCAGAATAATGTGCCCTGCGCCGCTGTCTGACCCGCTAACACGTGCCAGCAGAATGACCAATGCAAAGGCGGCAACCGCCCCGACGAAGGCGCCGGCCGAGAGCGAAATCGCTCCCGCCCCCAACCCCAGCAAAGCGATCAAAACCGCACCGGTCGAGGCGCCAGCAGAGATCCCCAGCAGGTAGGGATCTGCCAGCGGATTGCGCAATAAGGACTGCAAAATCACCCCGCATGTGGCCAGCCCAGCACCACAAGCCGCTGCCACCAGTGCACGGGTCAGTCGGTAGTTCCAGACAATGCCTTCGTCAATCGGGTCAAGCACGTAGGCGGCGCCCCACAGCTTGTTAGCCAGCACTTGGACTACGACACTCGGCTCAATTGGCGTTTCACCAATGGTTACCCCGGCCAGCACCGCCAACAGCAACGTCACAATGGCCAGCAGAAGGGGTATTAGCCGTGTTCTCATTTCGACGGTTCATAGCGATTGATGGCCTTGGCCAGCGTTTCAAAACCATCGAACAGCGTCAGGCTGGCCTGCATTTGCGTGGCATCGAGGACAATAATGCGGTTATTTTTGACCGCGTCCATATTGCGGGTCACAGGGTCGGTGCGAAGAAACTCGAGTTTTTTATCAACGTCATCCGCTGGAAAGCGCCGCCGATCCATGCGCGCGATGACCAGAAAGGTCGGGTTGGCCTTGGCCAGGGTCTCCCAGCCTACTGTTGGCCACTCCTCGTCGGACTCGACCACGTTGCGCACGCCTAAGGTGTTGAGCATAAAATCCGGAATGCCTTTGCGGCCCGCCACGTACGGATCAATGTCCATGTCCGCACTGGAAAACCAGAACAAGGCACTGGTGTGGGTAAGGTCTGTGTCTTTGAGCGAGGCAATAGAGGCGTGTAGCTTGGCCTTCAGTTGTGCATTGAGCTGTTGACCTCGGTCTTGCACATCAAAGATTTCAGCTAATTGGCTGATGCTCTTGTAGAGGCTATCAATACGGAAGGGTTGCAGGCGTGTACCGTCCGCGCCCACCAGGTTGTCCTTACCCTCACAGTCAGAAGGCATCAGATAGGTCGGGATGTTCAACTCATGAAACTGCTCGCGCGTCCCCACCACACCCTGCGGACCCACCATCCATTCAAGCTGCACAGCTACCAACTGCGGGCGCTTGCCAATCACCGCCTCAAAACTTGGGTCGTTGTCAGCCAGCCGTTCAACTTTGGCATTTTGGGCTTTATAGACCCCAGGCACCTCGTTGAACCACAGCGCAGTCCCCACCAGCTTGTCGCCCAAGCCCAAGGCATAAAACATTTCGGTACCGGCTTGGCCAATGGTGACTGCGCGCGTGGGGGCCTGCTGAAACGTCAGGGCACTGCCGCAGTTTTCGAGGGTCAGCGGGTAGTGAGTCGCAGCGGCCTGAACCTGAAAAGACAAACCTAGAATAGTCGCGATGGCTATAAAGCGGTGCAGCTGCATGATGCAATCTCCATTTGAATCGTACACAGAGGCAAAGGTGTACTGGCTGGAAACACATCAGCAGGCAGTCTCGTGGTGACAGCTCAAGGCGTGTGACCACAATGACGTGCGCAGCAAGGATGTCCTTCCCGGACACCCCGCCGGTTGGTTGTTTGTATCGCCGGCAGGTCTCCTGACTGGTGCGTCAGCGCTTAGTTCCAGCCTTCCCGGGAGGTTCCCAGTGGCAATCAGGAGCAAGCTCAGCACCTACAGTTGCGGGGGCAGTTCCGGTTGATGCTGTTGTGGCATCTCGGATTCCCTTTTAATCCCATGGTGGGGACCGGCGCAGCATGTTAGACCAACAGGCCGCCTAATTGCGAAAAATGTCCGTATCAGAAGTATTTGAGCCACGAAATATCTCGACGACGCGCTTTGAGTGCTGCAAACCAACGCACCGGCAGGTAAAGCGCAGTTGCCAGCAAAATAGCTGTCAACCACACGGCACCGATACCCTCAAAGCCAAAGTATGTCCCTTGATTGAGCCCAAACAGGCCTACGCACACCAAGTACAGCACCTTGAGCACGTACAAATGCAGCAAGTAAAAGAACATGGGCGCAGCTCCGAACACCGCAAACGTGCGAATCCAACGTTGTTGCCCGGCGCGTTCAAAAGCCAGTAACAACAAGAGGCCCAGGCCTAAGGTCAGGGTCAAAAACAGCAATGAAGGCGGATATTTGGTGATGTTGAAAAAGCTCATCAGCGTTTGGGTGACAGTGCTGTAGCCACTCCACTGCGCCTCGCCGTAACCGTTGAGCAAACGTAAGGCTACAAAACCGATCAAGGCGCCGGTGCCAGCCAGTAACAGATTACGCTGCCGTGCGGCGGCCGAGGTCGAGCGAGCAAACCAAGGGCCGAGGCAGTAACCCAGAGCGATCACCCCGATCCACGGCAACACAGGATAAGACGTGCGCAAGCGCAAGCTGTCAGAGAACTCGATCCAGCCGCGATCATGCAAAATCGCCCACGGCACATGCATCCCAGAGCCGACCGCAAAGTGCACACTGTCGAGCAGGTTGTGCCCGGCAATAATGACAATTGCGAGCAGAAAAAGAGCAGGGCGCGGCAACCAAACCAACCCAGCAAGCGCAATCATGCTGACGCCGATGGCCCAAATGACCTGCATGTAGATCACCGTGGGCGGGAACTGGAAGGTCCACGCGAAGTTCACCAGCGTGAACTCCAGCACGACCAAAAATAGCCCGCGCTTGAACAGAAAGGCTGAAACGTCGCGTGTGCCTTGATACTTCTCCCCGTACAGATACGCCGACAAACCTGTCAGCAAGACAAAAACCGGGGCGCATAAGTGGGCAAGGGTTCGACTAAAAAACAGCGAGGGTTCGGTGACATCAATGTTCATAGGGTCGGCCACTTGGCGATGCAAAAAGAATGTTTCGCGCACGTGGTCGAGCAACATAAAGATGATCACCAAGCCTCTAAGGGCGTCGATAGACAGCAGGCGTTGACTTAAAGGAGGAGAGGGTAGTGCGTTTGGCATTGGGGTTCACAGACAAGAGGGATTCATAAGGTGCGTTACCTTATAACATTGTGCGCGATCTTGTCATCCCCGAAACTTCCAGACGCTGGGCAACGAATGTTGCTTTTCGGAGTATTCCTACCTTTCACTGAACCGCGTCACCTTGGCCCACGCAGTCGCCGCATTCGGCAGCGACTGCGGTACATAACGTCAACGACGTATCTTGACCCACGCCATCAATATCGCCGACGACAACACACCTGCGAACATAAAGATGTAAGCCGCGCCCGGATTGCCCGTCAGGCCGATCAGATAGCCGACGATCCATGAACCGACGAAGGCACCCAAGGCTCCGCAAGCGTTAATAAGACCCATCGCGCCACCAAATACATTGCTCGGAAGAATCTCCGGGATTAGCGCGAAAAATGGTCCGTAGGGGGCGTAGAGCGCTGCGCCAGCAAGGGTCAGCAACACAAATGACAGCCAAAAATGCTCAGAGCCCAGTAAGTAAGAGCCTAGAAACGCCAACGCGCCCAGTGCTAGTAGCGGCCAGACAAAGTGTTTGCGCTGCTGTGTTTTGTCCGAGGCCCAGGACACTGCGAGCATCGCAGCCACAGCGGCCACATAGGGCACGGCGCTCAACCAGCCGACGGTGACAATATCAGCCACCGCTGCCTGTTTAATGATGCTCGGGAGCCACATGATGAAGCCGTAGACGCCGATGCTCCATAACGCGTGAACACAGCACAGCTGAATCACCACCGGGCTGGTAAACGCTTGTCGGTAATTACGAACCTGCGCCAGGCCTTTTTGCTCTGCGGCGAGGGTTGCGGCGAGTTGGGCCTTCTCTTGTTGGGTTAGCCAATTGACCTGTTCGGGTTTGTCCCGGGCCATACGCCACCAGACAAAAGCCCAGAGCACCGCCGGTGCCCCCTCGATCACGAACATTTCACGCCAGCCCCACGCTTGGATCAGGTAGCCCGACACTACCGACATCCACAGCACGGTGACCGGGTTACCCAGTACCAAAAAAGTATTGGCCCGTGAGCGTTCCTTGCGGGTGAACCAGTTGCTGATGAAAATCAGCATCGCGGGCATGACGGCGGCTTCAACCACCCCCAAAGAAACCCGAATGAACATCAGCATCGGAATATTAGTGACCAGCCCCGTAGCCATGGCGCAAAAGCCCCACAAAATCAGGCTCCAGAACACCAGTTTGCGCACGCTGTATTTCTGCGCGTAAATCGCTCCTGGTACTTGAAAGAAAAAGTATCCAAGAAAAAACAGGGCGCCGATCAACGACGACATGCCCTTAGTGATACCCAAATCTTGCTCAATACCGGCTGCACTGGCGAAGCCATAGTTGGCTCGGTCCAAGTACGCGAGGCTATAAGTAATGAAAATAATCGGTATCAGGTACAACCAGCGTTTCGGTGCAAAGCCTTTCGCCTTGACCTGCGAGTCACTGCTGGCATGGTCCAGCGGCAGTGCGTGTTCTTTGAGAGTGCTCATGGGGAACCCCTGTTATTGTTTTTTTAGGTGCTGACTTAAACGACGCTGGTCAGCCCTCCATCCACAAACAGCGTCTGACCATTGATGAAGTCTGAAGCCTTGGAGGCGAGGAATACGGCGGCACCGCAGAGCTCTTCGACACGCCCCCAGCGACCGGCAGGCGTGCGTTTGCACAACCATTCGGAAAACGCTTGGTCGTCTACCAAGGCACGGTTCATCTCAGTGGCAAAGTAGCCCGGCGCCAAACCATTGGCCTGAATACCGTGTTGAGCCCATTCAGCACACATGCCTTTAGTGAGCATTTTGACGGCGCCCTTGGAGGCCGCGTACGGAGCAATGCTTGGGCGTGCCAGCTCGCTTTGGACCGAGCAGATATTGATAATTTTGCCGTTGCCGCGCGCAATCATGTGCCGGGCAACGACTTGAGAGACATAGAACACGCCGTCCAGATTGACTCGCATCAAATCGTGCCAATCGTTGGCGTCATAGTGTTCCAGCGCGGCACGGCGTTGAATGCCCGCGTTGTTCACCAGTATGTCGATAGCGCCCGTCCCGGCCTCAAACGTCGTAATTGCATCCACCACTTGCTCGCGGTCAGTGACATCAAACACGGCAAACTCAGCGTGAAGGCCCTCGTCGCGTAATTGGCTGGCAATAGCGCGAGCTTTCTCGATATTCCGATCGTTGATCACCACAGTGGCGCCTGCTGCCCCCAAGCCGCGTGCCAGCTCAAGTCCAATTCCTTTGCCTGAACCGGTAATCAAGGCGCGACGCCCATCCAATCGAAAACTGTTGATAGTGAATGACATGCACAACTCCAGATGTGTGTTACCTCTGCAGTAGCGAGCTTGTCTCGCGAGCTTTTACTGGTTAAAAGATCGCCTGCTCAAGCAGAGGTGTTTTTTGTTTAAGCCACTTCACCTTAGGCACTAAAAAGCGTCCAATTGTCATTGATGATCTTGTGATCAAAAAAAATGATCACCACTCTCCATTAAGCTTTTTAAACAGAGAAATGTATTGGAAATCAAGCACCTGAAGTCATTTGTTATCTTGGCGCACGAGCTTCACTTCGGCCGCGCAGCGCAGCGTTTGTCCATCGTGCAACCGGCCTTGAGCATGCAAATCAAACTGCTTGAAGAAGAGTTGGGCGTTCGCTTGTTTGAGCGAAACCGGCACAGCGTGTTGCTTACGCAAGTTGGTGCACTGTTTTTGCCTGAAGCGCAGGCGACGCTGCACCAGGCCGCCCATGCCGCAGATGTGGCCAAGGCCAGCGGGCGAGGAGAGATAGGTCGCGTGCGTCTTGGCTTTGTCTCATCAGTGTTGCCAGAACTCTTACCGACTCTGGTTCGCACCTTACACGCCCGGTTCCCGCGCATTGAATTGGAACTCAAAGACATGTCAGGCCCGGACCAAGCTAACGCCTTGAAAACCGGCCAATTGGATTTTGGGCTGATGCGTTTACCTGCGGTGATTCCGGGCATCCAAACCCGCGAGGTATTGCAGGAGAGTTTTATCGTCGCGCTGCCAAGCGACCATCCGCTAGCCGAGCTTGAAAGCGTGCCCGCACTCGAGCTGGCCCGCATCCCGGTATTGATCCTTGCGCGACGCTACGCGCCAGGCTTTTACGACGAGCTGATGCAAACGCTGCGCAGCCAAGGTGTAGAGCTGCAAGTCGATTCAGAATTGGGTGAGTTCACCACCATGTTGGCGTTAGTTTCAGCCGGGTTGGGGGTGGGTTTGCTCCCAGTCAATGCGGGTCGAGCGTTACCCACTAACGTGATCTCAAGACCCTTGGACTTGGGTAGCTACAGAGCCACAACCGGCTTGGCTTGGGTGGACTTGAACAGTGCAGTCAAAATGACCGTGTTTAACCTGATCGGTGAGCTGCTGTTTGACTTAGGTATCAATCGCACTACGCCTATCCTGTAGCGCCAGCATCGGTGCCGACACAAAAAATAACAAAGATGAGCTGCAGCAGGCTGCGATCTTTGTTTTGAAGATCAAAAGATCGCGAGCAAGCTAGCTCATAGAAAATATTAAAAAACATAGAGTTATGTAATAAATCTAATCTAAAAAATCAACTTCGATCATGAGCTGCATCGGCTAATTTTTCAGCATCAACGCGCACAAAAATTGAGTCACCCACGGCGGTCAGCACATCACCGGCGTACACCTCGCAGATCACCCGGGTTTTGCGGCTAACGTCGCCATCAACCCAAGCCCGCAAGGTCAGCGTGATCCCCATCGGGGTCGGTTTGATGAACTTAATCGCTAAATTCCCCGTCACGCAGTTGATTCGCGGCAAGCTCGCAGGCAAACGATTTTCTGCTCGATAGTGATACGCCATAGCCGTCCAGTTGGAATGGCAATCCACCAGCATCGCAATCAACCCGCCATACACCAAGTCAGGCCAGCCGCAATATCGAGCGTCAGGTAAGTGCTCTGCGATAACGTGAATACCGTCCTCATGCCAGTAGCTTTTGATGTGTAGACCATGTGGGTTGTTGCTGCCGCATCCATAGCAAACGCCATCGGGCGCTGAGGTGTCTTGCAAGGAAGAAGTGATGGGGGTCATAGCGTGATCGTCCTCATAGGCGTTCAATGGTTGTTGTGACGCTTACGTTAACGTAATGGTCAGTACAGTGCATCGTTTTACCTAAAGACAGCGTTAGGGAAGAGGCGGGAGTCAATCCGCTTTGTTGACGGTCGAACCCAACGTGCGTGTGTTAATGAGCTATCAGCACAGCCCACGATCAATTTTGAGAAGGAAACCTGATGAACATCCAATTCAATAACAAACGCGCGTTGGTAACGGCCTCAACCGGCGGCATTGGTTATGCGATTGCCCATGGGCTGGCCGAGGCGGGCGCTGACATTATTCTCAATGGCCGCAGCATTGAGTCTGTGGCTGAAGCCGTCGCCAAACTGACACAAGCGGTGCCAGGCACTTCGGTACAGGGCATTGCGGCGGATCTGAGCACAGCTGAAGGGGTTGCGACGCTGATACGCGACGCCGGTGAAGTTGATATTTTGGTGAACAATGCAGGTATCTTCGGGCCTCAGGATTTTTATGAGGCCGACGATGAGCTGTGGGACAGCTACTGGCAAACCAATGTGATGTCTGGAGTTCGCTTAAGCCGTGCTTTACTCCCGGCAATGGTCAAAAAAGGCTGGGGCCGAGTGGTGTTCATGTCGTCAGAGTCTGCGCGCAATATTCCAGCGGACATGATTCATTACGGGGTGTCTAAGACCGCCTTGCTGGCGTTGGCGCGCGGTTTGGCCAAGCGCGTCGCAGGCAGTGGAGTCACTGTGAACAGCGTGTTGCCGGGGCCAACACTGTCTGACGGGGTTGCGAACATGCTGAAAGACGAGGTTGAGCGCACGGGTAAAACCCTCGAGTCGGTTGCGACTGCATTCGTTTTACAACAGCGGCCCAGCTCGATCATTCAGCGCGCAGCAACGGTGGAAGAAGTCGCCAACATGGTCGTCTACGTGTGCTCACCTCAAGCGTCGGCGACGACAGGGGCAGCACTGCGAGTAGACGGCGGTGTGGTGGATGACATCGTCTGACGTAGCGCTATAAAAGCGGTCGTTATCCCGCCACCGGTGTTTCAACGTGGCGAGGATGCGACCCTCTGAGCAATCGTCCTCAACATCACTCTTTTACGTCCATGAACTCTTTAGCCCACGCCACGTAATCTTCTGGCTGAGTGTAGGTGTGGGTCAATTCTGTAGCGCTAAGGTTATCTGTGCTGTTAGTCAGGTGTCGCTGCGCGCGCAAGCAGTCGTAGGTGGCTTTAATCGAGGCAAAGTAAGCTGCATGACCGGCTACAACAATACGTACGCCCAAGCTGGCCAAATGTTGGCTGTCGCTGAGTTTCGGGTTGCCGTAGGTCACCAGCATCAATGGAATTGTGAGGTTTTCTGAGATTTTCTCTAGCTGTTCGAAATCATCGACACCCACGAGGCAAATTCCGTCGGCCCCGGCTTTTTCATAAGCCCGTGTACGCTCAATGACCTCTTCGGTCGATAAAACACCTGCGTTGGTTCGCGCGATGATTGAGAGTGCAGGGTCGACCCGCGCTTCAATAGCGGCCTTGACCTTGCCAATACCTTCTTCAACAGAAATAAGATCGGTCGATTTGCGCGAAAATTGCGCCGGTAGCAGGGTGTCCTCAATCGTCAGCGCCGCGACCCCAGCTCGCTCGAGTTCTTCAACGGTGCGCATTACATTCAGCGCGTTGCCGTAGCCGTGGTCAGCATCTGCAATGACAGGCAACTGAGCGACACGGCCGATACGGGTGGCCTGCTCGACGAACTCGCTCAGTGTAATAAGGGCAAAATCGGGGGCTGCCAACACCTGCAGCGATGCCACGGAGCCTCCGAGGATGCCGACCTCAAAGCCTAAGTCTGCTGCGATACGTGCGGACATTGGGTCAAAAACCGACGCTGTTTCAACGCACGCTGGCGTGGAAAGCAATTGACGAAAGTTATTGCGAAGAGCGGTGTGTGACTGCTTGGGCATGATCTTTCCTGTTTCTGGCCATCATCGAAATACGATCTATGCCTATTCGTGGTACTGCGAGACTACCACGCAGCAAAACATAGAAACATGACGTTTCAGAATGGCTCATGCCGAAACTGCATACAGGGCATAGCGCGTGTAGCCGGTGTCGGATGATGTACTGCAGTCGGCGCAACTGTTGGACTACCAACAGTTGTTCAGCATTTTGCTCCCCTAGTCTGTTTAATCCAGAGCAGTAGATTGCCGGTTCCCGCGCATTTACGGGCTCTAAAGGGTTGGCATGTTTGCTGCTATCTCATGGTCAAGCGCCGTGTGGCGAAAGTGGGTGCGCCACAGACATGAGAGGTAGGTTTCAATTGCAGTCAGTCAAACGTCAAACACAAAGAGCCAGCCCATTCGCATCTATTCAAGGAGCAACTGACGCCACTCACCCTCAAACCACGGTTGTAGATTCAAGCGACATCGCTGTGGCGTTCACCGGTGTGACCAAGATCTATGCCGGTGGCAAAGATCGCCAGGCTCATCGCGCCGTAGACGACGTTACGTTGCACATCAAACATGGCGAAATACTCTGCCTGATGGGCAGTTCAGGCAGCGGCAAGTCAACCTTATTGCGTCACGTTAACGGCCTTATCGAGCCCAGTGCAGGCGAGGTATGCGTTGAAGGTCAGCCCATCAGCAGCCTGGACTCAGAAGCGCTGAGAAGTCTTCGCGCCCGTAAAATCGGTATGGTGTTTCAGAACTTCGGTCTGCTGCCGCATCGCACTGTGCGAGACAACGTCGCCTTGCCGTTGTTGTTGCGCGGCGAGTCAGAAGCACTCAGCCATGAAGCGGCGCAAGCGCAATTAGTCGCCGTTGGTTTGCAAGACTGGGCTGAGCGGTTTCCGCATGAACTGTCGGGAGGGATGCAGCAGCGGGTTGGATTGGCCCGTGCACTGGTGAGCAAGCCCGATATTTTGCTAATGGACGAACCCTTCAGTGCGCTGGACCCGACGATTCGCCGAGAGCTGCAAGGGCATTTCCTGCAACTGGTTCGCGAGCGCAACATCACCACGCTGCTGGTCACCCATGACCCCGCAGAAGCCCTGCGCATGGGGGATCGAATCGCGGTGCTGCGCCACGGGCGGCTGATTCAAGTCGGCACCCCAGAACAACTGCTCGAATCGCCCGTTGACGCTGGTGTTGCCAACTTTTTCGATAACAGCCCCAGCGTTGTCAACACAGCGCTGCCGCCTGTTGCACAGCCCGCTACGGCCCAACAAACAGTTAAGCCCAATGCCTCTTCTCACTGGTTGCGCAACCTCTTGCTTGGTCCCGCGAGTGCCGTGACAGTCGCCAGTTCGGGGGTGTTTTGGCTCGGGCTGTTGCTGGAGCTTCTGGCACTCAGTGGGATCGGCAAAGGGCTGATCACACACGACCTGCCTCTTGTCGGGCTTGGTTTTGCGGGTTTGCTCGTCAGTCGCCTGGGGACTCTTTGGCTGATACGGCAAAAAAAATCGCTGCATAAAAACGTGTGGCCAGCGCTCAGCCTGTTGGTGGTCTGTGAAGGTTTAACGTTGTGGTACGCACTGGCGCCTGGCACTCAAAGCATCCTTATTCAGTTTCCGGACAACCGTGACCTGTTTATGTCGGTCGCTAACTTTATTGATGAGGTGATCAGTACCTTACAAGTCCAATTCGAAGGTGCTTTCACGGGGATCATTATTGTTGTACGCACAGTGATCGAAACCGTGGAGGCTGTATTAAGTGGCTTGCCTTGGCCTGTGCTTGCGTTGGTTTTGGTGTTTAGCGCGTGGCGCTCGGCCGGCGTTGTGCTGGCGCTTACCACTGCTTTCGCCGTGGCTTACGTCGGAGTGTTTGGGTTCTGGGAGCGAACTATTTCAACGGTGGCACTGGTTGGCGCATCGGTGCTTTTGTCGCTACTGATAGGGATCCCTATCGGCATCCTTCTGGCCAAAAACGCGGCGGCTAGACGCGTGTTTACACCGTTGTTGGATGTGATGCAGACACTGCCGACGTTTGTGTACTTGATTCCCGCCGTTGCGTTCTTTTCTGTGGGCAAGACGCCTGCGGTGATTGCCACGGTGATCTTTGCGCTGGCACCGATGATCCGGCTGACAACACTGGGGATCCAAGGTGTGCCCAAAGCGGCTGTTGAAGCTGCAGTCGCCCACGGCGCAACGGCCTGGCAGACCCTGACCCAAGTAGAGCTGCCGTTGGCGACCCGATCATTACTGCTGGGCGTCAACCAGACCATTGTGATGAGCCTTTCGATGGTGGTGGTTGCAGCGCTGATTGGCGCTGGCGGCTTGGGCTACGACGTGATGACAGCGTTACGCAACATTAACGGCGGGCAAGGTTTACTGGCAGGTATTGCCATCGTGTTCTGTGCCTTGGTGCCAGACCGCATCATTCAAGCAACATTGAACAAACAGTCTTTTCATTAAGCCTCTGGGGTTAAGCAGTCATGGGTAAATTTAAGTCAAGCACCACCTTAGCGGCTGCCTTTCTTAGCGCGTTGCTTACGGCGGGTACAGCGAGCGCGAAAGAACACATTGTAATCGGCGAGCAGAACTGGACAGGGGCTGTGCTGATTCAGCACATCTTGGGTGACGTTATAAAAACCAGGTTGGATGGCGATGTTTCTTATTTAGCGGGCGATGTGGCCGTTCTGTTTGCCGCGGCCGCTAAAGATAACGGTGCAGTCGATGTACTGGCCGATATCTGGATGCCCAATCAGTCAGCCGCCTGGGCTAAATATGTCGACGGCGGAGCAAAAAATCTGGTGCCGAATAAACCGTATACCGGGGAGCAAGGCTTCTATATCCCAGGCTACCTACAGGATAAGTACAACGTTAAAACCGTTTACGACCTTGCCAAGCCAGAAGTCGCCAAACTGTTCGCGCCAGTGGGCTCTAATAAGGGTGAGTTATTGGTGGGGCCGGCTGGATGGGAGTCAACCTACATTGGCCAGGTAAAAGCCAAGGATTACGGCTTTGCTGACAAGTTCGAGCCTGTGTCCACAGAAGCCTCGGTAACGTATGCCAAGCTTGCGGCCGCTTACAAAGCTCAGCGTGGCGCAGTGTTTTACGCCTATACACCCGACTGGATCTTTTCTGCCTATGATCTGCG
Source organism: Pseudomonas endophytica (assembly GCF_001411475.1). GTDB lineage: Bacteria > Pseudomonadota > Gammaproteobacteria > Pseudomonadales > Pseudomonadaceae > Aquipseudomonas > Aquipseudomonas endophytica. The sequence goes on from NZ_LLWH01000164.1 coordinate 23,269, forward strand.
CCGCTTAGAAGAGCCCGCTTTTGACGGATATGCCCAAGACAACAAAAAGGGCGATCCGCTGTATAAAGCCGACGGCTGCTGGTACTTCATCAGCCCGACGGTTGACCCTGACTGGCTGAAAAAGAGTCACATCAACTGCGCTTATCCAGATGCCAAAGTCTATGTCTTGAGTGCCCGCTCCCTTGAAAAGCGAGCCCCTCGCATTGCCAAGTTCCTTCAGAACGTAAGCTTCGATACCAAAGACTTGAGCGAATTATTGCGTCAGGTTGAACAAGACAAGCAGCCTGCTGAAACCGTGGCCAGCAACTGGGTCAAAGCCAATGGTACGAAGGTTGATCGCTGGCTCGAGACTCAACAGGAGGCCAATTAATGAGCACTCGCAAGTTGACCCTGCTAGACGGTGGGATGGGCCGTGAACTGGAGCGTAGCGGTGCGCCTTTCCGGCAACCGGAGTGGTCAGCCCTGGCGCTGATAGAGTCGCCCGCCCATGTACTGCAAGCGCACCGGGCATTCATCGACGCTGGCGCTCAGGTCATTACTACTAACAGTTATGCCGTGGTGCCATTCCACATTGGAGAAGAGCGTTTTGCCGCGTCAGGGCAGGCGTTAGCCAGCCTTGCTGGGCGTCTTGCACGCGAAGCGGCCGATCAAACTGAAGGGGTCGCGGTGGCTGGGTCACTGCCGCCTGTTGGCGGCTCGTACCGCCCAGACCTAGTGGATGCGGATCGCTCATTGGAGGTCTTGCAAGAGCTGGTAGGCGGATTGGCAGCGCATGTGGACTTTTGGCTTGCAGAAACGTTAAGCGCATTATCCGAAGCCCATGCCGTAAAAAAGGCGTTGGCCGATGACAACAAACCGTTGTGGCTGTCTTTCACGTTGGCCGATGGACTTGAGTCCGGTGCAGCCCCGCAATTGCGCTCTGGAGAACGCGTCGAAGAGGCGGTAGCGGTGGCACTGAAGTTGGGCGCAAGTGCCTTACTGTTTAACTGCAGCCAGCCCGAAAGCATGGGCGCGGCGATCAAAGAGGCCACACGTGTGTTGGGTGAAAACCCACAGGCGCTACGCCTGGGCGTTTATGCCAACGCCTTCCCGGTGGTTAGCGCAGAAGCCGAAGCCAACTCAACGTTGTTGACGATACGCGCCGACCTTGGGCCTGCGGCTTATCTACAATGGGCCCAGCAGTGGGTTGAGCAGGGTGCCAGTATCGTCGGTGGCTGCTGCGGAATTGGCCCCGAACACATCGCTGAATTGGCAAGCCATTTACAGGACCAAACAACAGCAGCGGTCTACTGAGTTAAAGCCTTGAACGAGTCACTGAAGTGCGTTGACTGCCAAACATCTCGTTGCAATTGAGCGCAAAAATGGGTTAAACCCACGGCACGAACTTACGGTAAATCAAGGCATTTCAATGATCGAATTGAACCAAGTCTGCGCATTCCAACAACAAACGCAGGTCTTCGACCGAGTCTCGCTGAATATTGGTTATAACGAACGCGTTGCTATTCTGGGGCCTAATGGCGCCGGTAAAAGCACCTTGCTAAAACTGATCAACCGCGAGATTTACCCGGTTGAGCGTGAAGGTAGCTACTTGAAACTGTTTGGGGATGAAACCGTGAACCTGTGGGCTTTACGCAGCAAAATCGGTTTCGTTTCCCAAGACATGCAAGAAGATTACACCCCGTATACCTCGGCGCTGGATGTGATTGTTTCTGGCTTCTTTGGCGCCATGGGCGCCCACTCGCACTTGCAAGCCAGTGAAGAGCAAATCGACTTAGCCCGCAGCTTGATGCAGCAATTGGGTAGCGATATTGAAGAGCAACGTATGTTTCAACGCCTCTCCACAGGGCAAAAGCGTCGCTTGCTGTTGGCACGTGCTTTGGTTCACCACCCGCAAGCGTTGATCCTCGACGAACCCACCAGTGGCCTAGACATGGGAGCTAGCTTGAGGTTGCTGTCCTTGATGCGTAATTTCTGTGGCGAGGGCCGTGCAATGATCATCACCACTCACCATATTGACGAGATCATTCCTGAAATCGACCGAGTGATTCTTATCAGTCAAGGCAAGTTAATTGCCGATGGCCCTAAGAGCGAGATTCTAACCAGCGAGAAACTCTCGGCGCTTTACCAAACCGAGCTTCAAGTGTCGCAGAACAATGGTTGGTATCGTTGCTGGCACGCGTAATGAGGCTCAGCCCTTAGCAGCACTGCGTGCCAGCATGGCTTCAAGTAAGGTCTTGGCTTCGGTGCTTTTAAGACGCTCCATAAATAGTAGGTTTTCCCGGCGCAGGGTGTCTTTGAGTTCCTGCAACACAGGTTGTTTGAGCAGGCGCTTTGTGTGCAATAAGGCGTCGCGGGGTAGGGCGATTAATTGCTCTGCGAGTTGCTGTGCCGCGTTCAGGCACTCTGGGCCATCTTCGAATACTTCGTTGGCCAACCCTAGAGCCACCGCTTGTGTGCCATCTAGGCCGTCGCCCCACAGCAATAGTCGCGCCGCTTGGGTATGCCCTATTAGTCTTGGTAGCAGCAGACTTGCGCCGAACTCAGGGCACAGGCCCAAGTTGACGAAGGGCATGCGCAGCTTGGCATTCCGGGTGACCAGAACTTGATCGCAATGCAGCAGCAGGGTCGTACCGATCCCGATGGCTGCGCCGCAGACCGCTGCGATTAAGGGTTTGTCCAGCTGGATTACCGCGTCCATAAAGCGAAAGGCCGGGCTGTTCAGTTGGGTGGGCGGGTCTTGGAGAAAGTCCTTTAGGTCATTACCACTGGTAAAGCACTGTTCGCCGCCGGTGATGATGATGGCCGTGATGCTCGGGTCTTCGCCTGCGGCAAACAACAGGTCGGCCAGTTGGTTGTACATGCCATTGGTGAGGGCATTGAGCTTGTCAGGGCGATTGAGGGTCAGGGTGAGTAGACCGTTGCGCTGATGGCTCTGAATCAGGTCGTTCATAAGGCTGCCTTTTTTATTGGACATGACGGGTTGGAGTGCCGTCTTTTGGGCGCTTAAAAGGTCGGCGGGGTGATGACCCATACCACGACGGCATCGACGTCGCCGGGGTTGCCGTAACGATGGGGCTCTTGGCTGGAAAAGCTGAAACTGTCACCTTCATTGAGCAAAAAATGACGGTCGCTGACCCACAGCTCAAAGCTCCCCGAGAGCAGGAAACCTGCCTCCTCGCCCTCATGGCTGTAGCTCTGTTGGCTATAAGTGCCCGGCGGGAAGCGTGAGTGCAGCATTTCCAGTTGCCGATTGGGCTGCGGGGTCAGTAATTGGTCAACAATGCCGTCCTCGTAATGCACGCTCATGCGGCTGTTTTTACGTACCACGTAGCCATTGTCTTCGGCGGTAGGGCTGGCCTCGCTGGCAAAAAACCATTGGATGGTCACGCCAAGGCTGCGCGCGATATTGAACAACGCCGGTATAGAGGGGTAGGCCAGGTTGCGTTCAAGCTGGCTGATATAACCCGCGGTCAGCTCGCTCAGGCTCGCCAGCCTGGCCAAAGTCATGCCTCGACGTTTACGTAAACCACGAATTCGCGTGCCGAGAAAATGCGGTGCCGGGCCGCCTTCCGGTTTGGCCGGTACGGCGCTACCAGGAGGCAGGTTGCTGCTGTTGCTCATACAGGCTCCGAGCCAATGGTTGGCTGAGCGCGCAAAGCACGCCCATACCTAAAATTTTTACGTCAGCAGTCGCTGGAGAAGGCCCGGAGTATAAAGCAGGCTCAAAGTGCCCAGGCAACCTTCAAGCCCTCATAAATGGCTTCTTCTGCGGTGCGCGGTGCTAAGCAGTCGCCAATCCGGCGAAATTCCACCACCCCTTGCAGTTCAGCCCCCAAGGTGTCCACGGGTTGATGGCCTTGGCACAACACCAGCGTGTCGATGTTTTCAAACAAAATAGGTTCATCGCTGGCGGTGTGCTGCATGTATACCGTGCTGTCATCGCAGCCATAAAGGCGAGCGTATGGGGTGATGGGTATCGCCAAACGGTGCAGTTCGCCTGCCAACTGATCACGCACGTACAACGGCAGACTCTCCCCGCAATGTGTGCCATTCACCGCCAACTGCACTTGATGCCCCGCACGGACCAGACGTTCGGCAATCCCTGGGCCGATCCAGTCACAACGCCAGTCGACGACAAGCACTGAGCGACCGAGTTTGACCTCGTCGCGTAACACCTGCCATGCATCCACTACTTGCAGTTCGCCACCGCGCTCAAAAGCCGGCCAGTAAGGCTCGGCACCGGTGGCCACGATCACCAGATCCGGCTTCTCACGCTCTACCAGTGCACGGTCGACCCGGGTGTTGCGCACCACCTTTACGCCAGCCAGCTCCATCTCTCGTTGCAAGTTGGTGCTGGCACCGCCGAACTCACTGCGCCGGGGCAGGAGGTGAGCCAACAGCACTTGGCCACCCAGTTGTGCGTTGGCTTCGTAGAGCGTGACGTCATGCCCGCGCTGAGCGGCTACTGCCGCGGCTTTCATGCCGGCTGGGCCGCCGCCCGCGATCATGACGCGCTTACGCTCGACTGTCGGTTGCAGGGTGCCGAACATCTGCTCGCGGCCTGTTTCCGGGTGCTGAATACAGGAAATCGGCAATCCTTTGTGAAAGTGCCCGATACACGCCTGATTGCAGGCAATACAGGCGCGCACATCATCGCTACGCCCAGCATCGGTTTTGTTGGGCATTTGCGGGTCGCAGATCAGGGCGCGGGTCATGCCGCACACATCGGCTTGCCCTCGAGCGAGGATGAGTTCGGCTTCTTGAGGCTGGTTGATACGACCAGTTACAAACAGCGGAATAGAGAGGCTGGCTTTGAACGTCCCGGCCTCTTTAGCCAGATACGCGGCTTCGATGGCCATAGGCGGTACGATATGCACCGCTCCGCCCAGAGACGCCGAGGTACCGGCGACCACATGCACATAGTCCACGTTTTGTTGCAGAGACTTAACGGCTGCCAGCGACTCGCTTTCGGTCAGCCCCTGAGGATCGCGTTCGTCGGCGCTGATCCGCAAACCAATGATGAAATGTTCGTCAGTGTTTTGGCGCACAGCTGCAATCACTTCACGCACAAATCGCAGGCGTTGCTCCAGGTCCCCGTTGTAACCGTCGGTTCGCAGGTTGACCCGCGGATTTAGGAATTGCGCGGGCAAGTACCCATGACTGGCCACTACTTCAACACCGTCCAAACCCGCTTGATACAGGCGCCGAGCAGCAGCGCCATAGCCCGCGACGATTTCGTCGATCATCGCTTGGTCTAGCGTGCGCGGCATAACCCGAAAACGTTCATTCGGCACCGAAGACGGCGAATAGGCGACCGCCAGCAGCCCATCGCTAGACTCCATGATTTCCCGCCCCGGATGGAAAATCTGCGAAAGCACCAGCGTGCCATGTGCGTGGCAGGTTTCGGCCAGTTTTCGATAGCCCTCGATGCAGGCATCGTCGGTGGCCATCAGCACATGGGAGGTGTAACGGGCACTGTCATGTACCCCAGCCACTTGCAGCACGATTAGCCCCACACCACCTTCAGCGCGCGCCCGGTGATAGGCAATCAATTGATCATTGACCAAATTGTCAGTTGGCATCGAGGTGTCATGCCCACTGGACATGATCCGATTCTTGAGCTGTTTGCCACGGATCTGCAACGGCTCGAAGAGGTGGGCAAACGCGGGGGTTGAAGTCGGCATGATGCAGTGCTCCAGGCGGGCCGAGGCGAAAAAAGAAGCCAGCTCGGCATTGTTATTATTGCGCTATAGAAATTTACCCTCAGTAAAAAATCAACTTGTTTTTTTAATAAACGTTGAGTAATTTCGAACTGCCCCCTCCAAGGGCTCACCTCACTAACAATAAAAATGGATCACTGCGGCGCTCGCTCAGTGATACCCGTATGAGGAACCACCGATGAAGTCGGATACGCTCAAGCAGGGCTTTTATCCTGTGCTGCTGACCTTGGCCATGGGCTTTGGCAGCGCACAAGCCGCGCCGAACATGGTCGTAGTAGGGTATGGAGGGGCTGGTCAAAAAGCCCAAGATGTGGCGTTCTTCCAACCGTTTAGCGCCGCAGATGGCAACAAATTGATCCAAAGCGAATACAACGGTGAAATGGCCAGAATCAAGGTCATGGTCGACACCGGCAACGTTGATTGGGACGTGGTCCAGATCGAAGCCCCAGACCTGATGCGCGGCTGCGAAGAAGGCATGTACGAGCGCCTCGACTGGAAGGCCATGGGCGGTGACGCAGAGTTGATCCCCGATGCCGCGCAAGAGTGTGGTTCTGCGGCATTGGTGTGGAGCGTGGCCATCGCCTATGACGCAAACAAACTCGCGCAGGCTCCCACTTCGTGGCAAGACTTTTGGGATGTAAAAAAAACCCCCGGCAAACGCGGCCTGCGTAAACGCGCGGTGTACAACCTGGAGTTCGCCTTAATGGCCGACGGCGTTAAAGCCGAAGACGTGTACACGGTGTTAAACACACCCGAGGGCGTTGATCGAGCGTTCGCCAAACTGACAGAGCTCAAACCTTATATCCAGTGGTGGGAGGCGGGCGCACAACCGGCGCAGTGGCTGACGGTGGGTGATGTGGTCATGACCACCACTTACAGTGGGCGCATTGCTGCCGCGGCACAAGGCGGCAGCCCGTTGCGCGTAGTCTGGCCCGGCAGTCTGTATGGCATGGATTATTGGGCAATCATCAAGGGCTCCAACCATGCCGATCAAGCCAAACGCTTTATCGCGTTTACCAATCAGGCCGATGCTCAGGTCAACTACGTCAATCAGATCCCCTACGGCCCGACCAACACCCAAGCGGCGGCTAAATTAGACCCAGAACTGGCAAAGTGGGTGCCGACCACGCCGCAAAACCTCAAAGGGGCGCTGGCAATGGATGTGGCTTTTTGGGTTGACCATGGCGAAGAGCTAGAAGAGCGCTTTAATGCATGGGCCTCAAAGTAGCGTTGAATGGCTGGGCGTCTTAGGGCGCCCAGCTTTTTTACCCGCCCCACACGGAGATTGCCTGCATGAGCGTAAAGAATGATCCCGCGAGCCCGGAACAACGCTTGCGTGAGGAATTGGCCGCCTGTTATCGGCTGATTGCGCATTTTCGGATGAGCGACCTGATCTTTACTCATATTTCAGTGCGACTGCCCGGGCCTGAGCATCACTTTCTGATCAACCCATATGGGCTGATGTTCGATGAAATCACCGCCTCCAATCTGGTGAAGATCGACCTCAACGGGCAAGCAGTAGAAGCGTCGCCTTATCCGGTTAACCCGGCGGGTTTTGTGATCCACAGCGCCATACATGGCGCCCGCGACGATGCGCAATGCGTGCTGCATACCCACACCAAGGCCGGTTGCGCCGTAGCCGCATTAAAGTGTGGGCTATTGCCGGTCAATCAGATCTCCATGGAGTTTTATGGCCGTGTGGCTTATCACGACTATGAAGGGATTGCCCTGGATCTTGCCGAGCAGCAACGCTTGATAAGGGACTTGGGCGATAAATCGGTTTTGATCCTGCGCAACCACGGTTTACTGACGGTTGGAGAAACCGTGGGTCAGGCTTTTCTGCGGATGTACTACTTGGAAAAAGCCTGTGAAATTCAACTCGCGGCCCAAGCCAGTGGCGAAGTACTGTTGCCGCCTGCGACCGTTTGCGCGCACACCGAACGACAATTCAATGAACCGAGTCGCCCATTGCAAGAGGGTGAACTCAGCGACCCAGACGGCATGGCGTTAGCGTGGTCTGCTTTATTGCGCCTGCTAGACCGAGTTGCCCCAGATTACAAAGGCTGAATCTGCCGGGTGCGTGAATCCTCGTAGGGGCTGTTGTACAGTCGCCATGGCCACTGCCGCCAAACGATGGATTTTAGGAGTTTGACCCCATGAATCAGCCCGCGCGTTTTTCCCGAATGGAGCCTGAGTTGCGCAAGGCTAATTTGATCGAGGCGACTCTGGTATGTCTCAAACGATACGGTTTTCAGGGGGCGTCGATTCGCAAAATCTCAGCTGAAGCCGGGGTTTCGGTCGGGTTAATCAGCCACCATTATTCCGGCAAGGACGAATTGGTCGCCCAAGCCTATAACGCAATCACCGGGCGGGTGATGGGGCTTCTGCGTGAGGCCATGGCCCAAGCCTCATCGAGTGCCCGTGAACGGTTTTCAGCGTTTTTTCGAGCCTCGTTTTCAGATGACATGCTCGACCCGCAGCTGTTAGATGCTTGGCTGGCGTTTTGGGGCGCGATGAAAACCGCTGAAGCCATCAACTTGGCCCACGACCGTTCCTATGGCGAATACCGCGACGAACTACGCAATATTTTGAACGATCTGGCGATTGAAGCGGGCTGGCAAGCCTTTGATGCCGACCTTGCGGCCATTGCGTTAAGCGCGCTGCTTGACGGCTTATGGCTGGAGTCAGGGCTTAATCCCGGCACGTTTACCCCCGCGCAAGGGATTGTGATGTGCGAAGCCTGGGTCGACGGTTTGCAAGCCGGCGGTCATCAACGTTTCCGGCGGTAACGTGAGGGGCTGTTGATCGTTTGTTCAGCAATGGCTAATCTCTAGCCCTGATGCAAAATAATTCTAATAAGAATGTGCCTACTGGCACTGGCAGGACTTCAAGCGATGACTACTCGGGTACTGATCGTCGACGACGATCCGCTGATTCGCGAACTTCTAGATGCTTACCTCTCGCAAGAAGGCTATGAAGTCCATTGCGCCGCCACGGCGGAGCTGGCAGAGAGCTTTTTGGCCGCCAATACGGTCGATTTGGTGATGCTCGATATTCGTCTTCCCGGCAAAGACGGTCTGACCTTGACTCGCGAGCTACGGGTGCGCTCAGAGGTCGGGATCATTCTGATTACTGGGCGCAATGATGAAGTCGATCTGATTGTCGGCCTAGAATGCGGGGCCGATGACTACGTGGTTAAACCCCTCAACCCACGTGAGTTGGTCTCTCGGACCAAAAATTTGGTGCGTCGAGTACGCCATGCACAACAGCATACCTCCAGCACTACGCTGGCGCGCCAGCAGATCAAACACTTCGCTGACTGGACCCTGGACACTGATCGTCGACGCCTGATTGATCCTGCCGGTGGCGAGACATTACTGACCCACGGCGAGTATCAATTGCTCAACGTGTTTCTACGCAACAGCGGCCATACCTTAAGTCGCGATCAATTGATGGATCAGATTCGCAACCGCGAGTGGGTGCCCAGTGACCGTTCGATTGACGTGCTGGTTGGGCGCTTACGGCGCAAGTTGCACGACGACCCCGCCGAGCCGCAACTGATCATCACCATCCACGGCGCCGGGTATTTGTTTACCGCCAGCGTCGCAGCCTGACCTATGTGGCTGCGCAGGGTCGGGCTGCTGATAGCGCTCACGGGGGCGGGTACAGCAGCAGCCCAACCCATTCGTTATTGCGATTATCCGGTCTACCCGCCGATCTCTTGGAGCGACGGCAAGCAGGTACGTGGTCTTGCGCCGACCGTGGTTAAACATTTGTTTGGCCGCTTAGGCTACGAGGTTGAGATTGTGGTGCTGGGTAACTGGAAGCGTTGTTTGCTGGACGCGGCAGAAGGCCGGGTCGATGTCGTGTTGGCTTACAGCACCACGCAACGTGAGCAAAGCATGCGTTTCTCGACCGTACCGGTATTACGCGAAGAAGTTGCCGTGTTTGTTAATCGCCAGCACCCGGTCACCTTTGAGCACCTCGAAGATCTTGCGCACTATCGCGGCGGTCTGTTGTTTGGTGAAAGCTACGGCCTGGGCTTTGATCGCTTTGTCACTCAGCATGGCAACATCGAGTGGGTGTCCAACAGTGAACAGAATTTCGGTAAGTTGATTCGCGGGCGTATTGACTTCATTACCCACGAACGGCGCACCGGGCAGTTGTACGTCGAACACTTGCCCGGCGCTGCTGAGATTCAAGCGCTGCCTCGCTCATTGAGCGTCGACTACTTGCGCATCGCGGTGTCCCGCCATTCACGACTGGCCGAACAGATGCCCGACATTGACGCGCAACTGCAGCGAATGGTAGACACCGGCGAGGTTGAGCGCTGGCTGCAAGAAAGCGAAAGCACGTACCGAGACATGGTGAACTTGCCAGCGGGTGCCCGATGAAAGGCCCTCGATCGAGCGGTTTGTTGCGTCGTTTATTGCTTTTTATTCTGCTGTTCAGCCTGTGTTTCACCATTCTGGCCAGCGGTGTGCAGTTGTATTTTGAGTACCGTCGGGAAATGCGTGACATCGACTCGGGCATGGAGCTGATTCGCGCTGGGTACTTGGCCAGCCTTGAGCGCAGTGTCTGGGACCTGAACCAAGAACAATTGAATGTTCAATTACGAGGTTTGGTGGACTTCTCTGATGTGGCCAGGGTGCGTTTGCTTAGCCCTGATTTTGAGCTGATCCAAGGCGAAAAAACGCCCATCGGTCCGCTGCGCATCGAGCGTTTCGAGCTCACGTATCAACCGCCAACCGGTGAGCGACGGCATCTGGGGGAGTTGGAAGTCAGTATCGACCTAGGCGCGGTTTACCATCGGCTTTACACCACCGGGTTGGCCAGTTTGCTATGGATGAGCGTGTTTCTATGTGGTCTAGCCGTCGCGCTGTCGGGCTTGTTCTATCGCTTAGTGACCCGGCATTTGCAGGTGATGGCAGATTTTGCTCGACGGGTTGCCGAAGGTGATTTGCACAAACCGTTACAACTGCACAAAAGCCGCGCTCGCCACGAAGATGAAATCGACACCGTGGCCCACGCGCTGGATGACATGCGGCGGGCGATTCTCAATGATCTTCACCAGCGTGAGGTCGACCGACTGGCCTTACAAGACAATCGCGATCAGTTGCAAAAATTGGTCGAGCGGCGCACCGCCAGCCTGCAACGTGCCAAAGAAGAGGCCGAGGCGGCCAACCTCGCCAAGTCACGCTTCCTTGCCACCATGAGCCATGAATTGCGAACGCCCCTCAACGGTATTCTTGGCATGGCCGAGCTACTGCGTGGAGCGCCGCTGGATGAACGCGACAGCAAACGCCTAGAAGCTTTGTACAAGGCGGGCGATGGGTTGCTGACCATGCTCAATGAAGTGTTGTATTTTGCCCGTTTGGAAGAAGGCGAAAGCCACCCGGAGTTGGTCCATTTCTCGCTGGCACAGCTGATCGACCAAGTGCTGACGTTATTGGAGCCGAGGGCGATGAGTAACGGCACGCAACTGCACGCGCACGTTGATCCACGCGTGGTAGACCGCTGCTACGGCGCCGAACAATTTATTCGTCAGGTGCTTAGCAACTTGTTGGCCAATGCCATCAAGTTCACCAACGCCGGGCACATAACCATTGACGTTGCACGGTTGCCGCTGGATAACAGCGAGCAGCGCGACACACAGTCAACCACCCAGCGCTTGCGGGTGAGCGTGACCGATAACGGCATTGGTATCGCCAGTGCGTCACAGCAAAAAATCTTCGAGCGTTTTACCCAAGCCAGTGAAGACGTGGCCCAGCGCTATGGCGGCAGCGGGCTCGGCTTGGCTATCAGTAAGCAGTTGGTGGAATTGCTGGGCGGGCGCATCGGTGTCGACAGCCAAGAGGGTCAGGGTAGCTGCTTTTGGTTCGAGCTTAGCCTGCAACCCGCCTTAGCCGATGGTGAGATCCCTCAAGTGTCTGCCCCAGAGCAAGCACTGAACATTCTTGTGGTTGAAGACATGGCGTTGAACCGCGAAGTCGCCAGCGGCTTGCTTGAGCGCGACGGGCATCAGGTCAGTCTGGCCGAAGATGCCGAGCAGGCGTTAGTCCTGTGCCGGCGCCAGACGTTTGAACTGCTGTTGCTCGACGTTCACCTGCCGGGCATGAGCGGGATCGAACTGTGTCGTCTGATCCGTCGTACCCCAGGGCCCAATCAGCACACTCGGATCATTGCGCTGACTGCCAGTGTGCAACCTGCCCAAGTCAGCCACTATTTAGACGCGGGCATGCAAGGCATTCTTACCAAACCATTGAAGCTTGAACAGTTGCGCCAAGCCCTGGCGGGTGACTCGCTGACACCCGCGTCTGCGCCGCAGCATCACGCAGTCGACTGGGCGCTGCTCGACACGCATCGCACCTTGCTCGGTGAGCAAAAACTGTTGGGCCTGTTGAGCACCTTGCGTCAGTCGATTGCCCAACATCACAAAGCGCTAACAGAAGCGATTCAAGCGGATGACTGCACAGAAGTCGCGCATCAGGCTCATCGGCTGGCAGGGAGCAGCGATTCGCTGGGGTTCACTGCTTTAGCCCGCGCGCTAAGGACGATGGAAACGGCTGCGTTAATCAACGATAGCGCGGCGATACACCGGCAATTGCCAGTCTTCCTTGAGGCGCTTGAGCACACCCAGGCGGTGCTGGAAGGCTTATTGCAGCGCTGACGTACAGGTTTGTTACGACTTAGTACATCTTTGATCCTGATCTACAACTCGACCTTACATGGCTTTCCAATAATCGAGATAACCGCTCTGGACGCGGTCTTCGAAGCTTATTGGAGATAATAATAATGAACTGCCGTAAAGCTGATCCCTCACTGCATGACAGCCTCATGTCATGCCTCGCACACCTCGCCCAGTCTTGAGAGGTGCTGCTATGAACGAATCCAACGAACGTAAAGGCATACAACTGACCCGCGCTTTAAAAAGCCGTCATCTTTTCATGTTGTCCTTAGGCGGGGTTATCGGCACCGGGTTGTTTATGGGCTCGGGTGTGACCATCAACCAAGGCGGGCCGATGGGCGCTGTGTTGGCTTATTTGGTCGCCGGTTTACTGATGTATCTGGTGATGGTTTGCCTTGGCGAACTGTCAGTGCAGATGCCCGTTTCAGGCTCTTTTCAAGCACACGCGACTAAATACATCGGGCCCGCCACCGGTTTTATGATCGGCTGGGTGTACTGGATGAGCTGGGCGACTACCGTGGGTTTGGAGTTCACCGCGGCAGGCATGTTGATGGTGCGCTGGTTCCCGGATGTGCCGATTTGGTATTGGTCCGGGCTGTTTATCGTTGTGCTGTTTGGGTTGAATGCGATGGCAACCCGTGCTTTTGGCGAGGCCGAATACTGGTTTTCGGGGATTAAAGTAGCGGCCATTCTGGGCTTTATCGTGGTCGGCCTGTTGGTGATCTTCGGCGCAATGCCGCTGGCCAATGGTGACCCGGCGCCGATGATGAGCAACTTGATCGGCGACTCACTGTTCCCCAACGGTATATCGGCGGTGTTCGCCGTGATGATGACTGTAGTCTATGCCTTTCAGGGCTGTGAAATCATGGGCGTGGCGGCAGGCGAAACCGCAAACCCGGAAAAGAGCATCCCCAAGGCGGTACGCAACGTTGTATTTCGCGTGCTGATCTTCTATGTGCTGGCGATTATTGTGCTGTCGGCCATCGTTCCGTGGGAGCAGGCTGGCCTGATGGAAAGCCCGTTCGTTCAGGTGTTTGACATGGTCGGCATCCCTTACGCGGCCGACCTGATGAACTTCGTGATTTTGACCGCGATCCTGTCGGTGGGGAACTCGGGCTTGTACGCCTCGACGCGGATCCTGTGGGCCATGTCCAAAACCGGTATGGCGCCCAAAGCGCTGTCGCCTCTGAGCTCACGCGGCGTGCCATTACGCGCCCTGAGCATCACGCTGTGCTTTGCGCTGTTGTCACTGATGACCAGCTTTATCGCGGCTGACACGCTGTTTATGGTGTTAATGGCCGTGAGCGGTATGTCGGGCACCGTGACGTGGATCGTGATTGCCTTGGCGCAGTATAAATTCCGCCGCGCTCACATCCGCGATGGCGGCAAGGTCAGTGACTTGAAATACCGCGCACCGCTATTCCCTTACATCCCGCTACTGTGCATCGCCTTGTGCTGCTCGCTGTTCTTCTTTTTAGCACTGGATGAAACACAGCGTCCGTCGCTGTATTGGGGCTTTGGGTTTATCGCCATTTGCTATGCCGCGTACTTCTTGATCCAGCGCAAACGTGGCCGCGAGCTCAGTCAAGCAGAGGCTCTGTCACAGGTTTAAGCCAGCACCGCAGGCGCGCTAATCGGCGCGCCTGCGGTGTTTTGTGAGGCCTGTAGGCAGTTGTTTAAAGATGTAACAGCTTTGCCGTCAGGCCGCCTGATAATCAGAATAAGTCTATTAAATTCAATCACTTGAAGATGTTAACGATCTGTTACAGCTCGTTCGGGCGAGGATTGTCGTCTTACTGAACACTCGTTTAGCATGGTGCTTAATAGGTCTTCCCCTCATACCAAACACAACTATTAGAGGACGCGTATGTCGACTCACTCTTCACTGCTCAGTCAGGTTGAAGCAGGCGTGGCCTGGATCACCCTCAATCGGCCAGCGCAGCGCAATGCGCTGGACATCCCGACCCTAAAAAATCTGCATACCTTGCTTGATCACTATGAGGTTGACCCCGCTGTGCGGGTCATTGTGCTGACCGGCACTGGCCGCAGTTTTTGCGCCGGGGCTGATTTGGCCGAATGGGCTGAGGCCGAGGCACGCGGCGCACTGGAAACCTACGGCTGGACACAAACCGCCCATGCCTTGATGAACCGTTTGTACAGCCTGAATAAACCCACCCTCGCGGCCATCAACGGCACGGCGGTGGGTGCTGGGATGGATTTGACCCTGTGTTGCGATGTGCGCCTCGCCGCGCAGTCGGCACGCTTTAAGGCCGGATACACCAGCATGGCCTATTCACCCGATGCGGGTGCCAGTTGGCATTTGCCACGCCTGATCGGCAGCGAACAGGCCAAGCGTCTGTTGTTTCTCGATGAACTCTGGAGTGCTGACCGCGCATTGGCTGCCGGGTTGGTCAGCGAAGTGTGTGCCGACGAGCAATTGCTGAGCACGGCGGGCGAATTGGCAGCCCGTTTGGCCAGTGGCCCGACATTCGCCTTTGCCCAAACCAAACAACTCATGCGCGAAGGCGCAGAACGCAGCTTGGCGGAGCAATTGAACGCGGAGCTGGCGGCCGGTTTGCTGTGTGGCCGCAGTGAAGATGGCGCTGAAGCCTTGCGGGCGGTGATGGAAAAGCGCGCGCCGGTTTTCACCGGCCAATAAACACCCACCTCACAACGTCCTCGTAGCCCGTTATTGAAGAGCAGGTAGTGCCATGAATTTCCAACTGACCCAAGAACAAGAAATGTTGGTGGATGCGGTTCGCAGTTTTGTCGCCAAAGAGCTGTTACCCCATGAAGAGGCCGTGGATCGTGCTGATGAAGTGTCCCCGGAGCTCGCCGCGCAGATCCGGGGTAAGGCGCTGGCAGCCGGTTTTTACGCGTTTAACATGCCCGAAGAAGTCGGTGGCGGTGGGCTTGATTACCTGTCACAAGCGCTGATCGAGCGTGAGCTGTCAAAAGTCTCGTGGGCGCTGCATGTGTTCGTCGCACGCCCATCGAAAATCCTCATGGCATGCAAAGGCCAGCAGGTCGAAGACTACTTGCTGCCCTGCATCAATGGCGAAAAGACCGACTGCTTTGCACTGACCGAACCGGGCGCAGGCTCAGATGCCAACGCCATCAAAACCCGTGCAGTCAGAGACGCTGATGACTTTGTGCTGAATGGCAACAAGCACTTCATCAGCCACGCCGGGCATGCGGATTTCGCCATTGTGTTCGCGGTCACTGACACCTATGAACACAACGGTCGCCAACGCAACGCCGTAACCTCGTTTTTGGTTGACCGCAACACCCCGGGGATGACCATTCGCCGGGGGCCTAAGTGCGTGAGCAACCGTGGTTATCACACCTACGAAATGTTCTTTGACGATTGCCGAGTACCAGCCTCAAAAGTCCTCGGTGAAGTGGGTAAGGGCTGGGAGGTGGCCAACGCTTGGCTGACCGCAGGGCGTGTGATGGTTGCGGCTAACTGCATCGGTCAGGCCCAGCGGGCGCTGGACGCCTCTTTGCAATGGGCGGCAGACCGTAAGCAATTTGGCCAGCCCATCGGCAGTTTTCAAGGGGTGTCGTTCAAGTTGGCGGACATGGCGACACAGATTCGTGCAGCCGAATTGATGACCCTGCACACGGCCTGGAAAATGGATCAAGGCACGATGACCGATGGCGAAGCCGGGATGGCCAAGTTGTTTGCCAGTGAAGTGTTGGGGCGCGTGGCGGACGAGGCCGTGCAAATTTACGGCGGCATGGGGCTGATGGACGAAGGTCCGGTGGAGCGGATTTGGCGTAACGCGCGCATCGAGCGGATCTGGGAAGGCACCTCGGAAATTCAGCGGCACATCATTTCCCGCGAATTGCTGCGGCCGCTGTTGCGCTGATCGGAGAACGCCCATGTCTGAACACATTCGCAACAACCTCAAGCGCCTGCTTGCGCCTCGTCATCTGGCGTTTATCGGAGGGCGCAGCATGGCGCGGGCGCTCAAGCGCTGCGCTGAAGGTGGGTATCAGGGCCAGATGTGGCTCATTAACCCGCAGCACGATAGCCTTGAAGGCGTGCCCTGTGTGCGCAGTGTCGACGCGCTGCCTTGCGGCCCAGACGCGGTATTTATTGCCACCCACCGTGAGCAAACCTTGGTCAGCGTGGCTGAACTGGCGGCCAAGGGCGCGGGCGGCGCTATTTGCTATGCATCAGGCTTTGCTGAAACGGGTGCACACGGCCACGCTCTGCAAGAGCAGTTACTGGCGGCGGCAGGCGACATGGCCGTGCTCGGGCCTAACTGTTACGGCGTCCTTGACTACCTGCACAGCTGTGCGCTGTGGCCCGTCGCACATGGCGGCAAAACGGTGGAGCGGGGCGTTGCAGTGCTGACGCAAAGCGGTAACTTTGCTTACAACCTGTCCATGAGTGACCGCTCGCTGCCAGTCGCTTATATGGCTTCAGTGGGCAATCAGGCGCAGGTGGGCATCGCAGAGTTAATGGATGTGTTGCTCGATGAGCCGCGTGTCACGGCCATCGGGCTTCACCTAGAAGGGCTTAAGAACGTGCCCGGGTTCGCCCGGGCAGCCCACAAAGCGCTGCAAAAGGGGATTCCGATTATTGCGCTGAAAACCGGGGTGTCGCAGATCGGCGCTGAGCTAGCGTTGAGCCACACCAGCTCATTGGCCGGCTCCGATGCGTTATACGACAGCCTTTTCAACCGCCTTGGAGTGATTCGCGTCAGCGGGCCAGTGAGTTTTGTTGAAACCTTAAAAGCCGCCGCCTGTGGCAATTTACCGGCGGGTAACCGTCTGATGGCCTTGGCCTGCTCTGGCGGGGATGCCGGGCTGATTGCCGACTACGCCGAAACCAATGCGTTGTGCCTGCAACCCTTGCAGCAAAACCAGCAGCACGCGCTGGCTAAGATCCTGCCCAGCTACGCCAATCTGGTGAACCCGCTGGATTTCACCACCGCAATCTGGGGCGACCGCGACGCGTTGGACACGATGCTCGACAGCGCTCTGTGCACTGAAGCCGATGCGGCGATGTTGGTGCTGGATTACCCGGCCGAGGCCACGGGCGAGCGCAAAGAATGTGACCTGCTGCTGGAGCTGTACTGCGCCGCGTTGAAACGCCACGGCAAGACTGGCTTCGTCACCTCTGCTTTCCCCGAACTGCTGCCTGCCAGTGCCCGAGAACGTCTGCATGCATTGGGTGTACCAGCGTTGCAGGGTGTGGAAGATGGGCTGGCCGCGTGGGGCCGGATTGCCGGTTATCAGCGCAACCGCCACGCCTTACTGGCGCTGGGTGAGTCCGCGCGGGTACCGCTTTGCCCGCAGGCGCTGACAGGCGAAGGGCAAGTGCTGGATGAGTGGC
>NZ_LLWH01000165.1 GCF_001411475.1 Pseudomonas endophytica
GGCGCCGATCGGCGGCTTCAAAAATAGTGGCTATGGACGCGAAAGCGGCATCGACTCGGTGCTGGCCTATACCGAACTGAAAACGGTATGGATCAACCTCTCCCAGGCGCCGATGCCTGACCCATTTGTGATGCGTTAGGAGCCCACCGAGATGATCGAACCCGGCATATACAAAGACGTCATGAGTTCCTTCCCTTCCGGAGTCACGGTGGTTACCACCTTAGGCCCGGACGGCGGCATCGTCGGCATTACCGCCAGTGCTTTCAGTGCACTCTCGATGGACCCGGCACTGGTGCTGTTCTGCCCTAACTACGCCTCTGACACGTACCCGATCTTGCGCAACAGTCAGCGGTTCGCAATTCATCTGTTGGCTGCCGAGCAGACTGCCGAAGCCTATGCGTTTGCCGGTAAAGGTAAAGACAAGGCCAGTGGTATTGATTGGCAGATGAGCGCGTTGGGTAACCCGCTGCTGAGCAACGCCACGGCCATTATTGAGTGCGAGCTGTGGCGCGAATACGACGGCGGTGATCACGCGATTATCGTCGGTGCAGTCACGAACCTGATTTTGCCTGATCAGCCTGTTACGCCAATGATCTACCACAAGGGCAAGCTGGGTGCTCTGCCCGCCCTGACCTGAATCTGCGCGTCATTTTCCATGTGCGAGCACGCCACAGCGCCCTCACGTAACCCTTTGTTCTCAGGATTCGGCATGAGCCCAGCAGCTTTGAAACTTTTCCGCCAGCAAGCCTATATCGACGGCCAATGGCTCGACGCACCGGACGGCAGCTTTCAGGAGGTCTTTAACCCGGCCACCAGCGAATTGCTCGGCCGGGTGCCAAATATGGGTGCCGAGCAAGCGCGCCAAGTCATTGCTGCCGCCAACAACGCGTGGCCAGCATGGCGTGCATTGACGGCTAAAGAGCGTAGCCAGATCCTGAAGCGCTGGCATGCGTTGATGCTCGAGCATGCTGACGCACTCGCCGAAATCATCACCCTTGAGCAGGGCAAGCCGTTGGCTGAAGCCAAAGGCGAAATTCTCTATGCTGCGAGCTTCATCGAGTGGTTCGCAGAAGAAGCCAAACGCATTTACGGCGACACCATTCCGAGCCACAAAGGCGATGCGCGGATAGTGGTTAGCAAGGAACCCATCGGTGTCGTCGCGGCCATCACACCGTGGAACTTCCCCGCCGCAATGATCACCCGCAAGGCCGGACCTGCGCTGGCCGCGGGCTGCCCATGCATTGTTAAACCAGCACCCGAAACCCCGTTCTCAGCTTTGGCCATGGCCGCTCTGGCTGAACAAGCGGGTATTCCACGGGGTATTTTTAACGTGATTACCGGTGACGCCGTGGCGATTGGTGCCGAACTGACGGCCAGTGCGTTGGTCCGTAAGTTGTCGTTCACCGGTTCGACCGCCATCGGCAAATTGTTGATGGCTCAGTGCGCACCCACACTGAAAAAAGTCTCGCTGGAATTAGGAGGCAATGCGCCGTTTATTGTTTTTGATGACGCCGATCTAGAGCGCGCGGTAGAAGGCGCGCTGATCGCCAAATTCCGTAACGCCGGACAGACCTGTGTGTGCGTCAATCGCTTCTTGGTGCAGAGCGGTATCCATGATGCATTCGTGGCCCGCCTCGCCGAACGAGTCAGGCAACTGAAGACCGGCAGCGGTTTCGACGTCGGCGTGACTCAAGGCCCGCTAATCAACGAGCGTGCCGTGGCCAAGGTCGAAGAGCACGTTCAAGATGCGCTTGCTCAGGGCGCCCAACTACACTGCGGTGGTCAACGTCATGACTTGGGCCACGGATTCTTCCAATCTACGGTTCTAACTGGCGTGAGCGCTTCGATGAAAGTCGCGCAAGAGGAAACCTTCGGCCCCTTGGCCGCCGTGTTCCGTTTCGATAATGAAGCACAAGCAGTGAATATGGCGAACGACACTGAGTTCGGCCTAGCTGCTTATTGCTACACCCGAGATCTGGGCCGCGCTTGGCGCATGAGCGAAGCGCTGGAGTACGGCATGGTGGGGATCAACGAAGGGCTGATTTCTACTGAGGTTGCGCCGTTTGGCGGGATTAAGTCGTCCGGGCTGGGCCGTGAAGGATCTAAGTACGGCATCGAAGATTATCTGGAACTCAAATACACCCTCATGGGTGGCTTGGAAGACTTCGGGAGCATGCAACGATGAGCAACGAAAAATTTGAACAGGGCCTGAAAATTCGTACTCAAGTGTTGGGCGAATCTTACGTTAAGCGTTCCATCGAAAACGCTGACGACTTTACCCGGCCACTTCAAGAGATGGTCACCGAGTACTGCTGGGGCCACGTCTGGGGCCGTGAGGGCTTGTCGCTTAAAGAGCGCAGCATGATAAACTTGGCAATGATTTCGGCGCTCAATCGGCCTCACGAACTCAAATTACATGTGCGTGGCGCGTTGCGTAATGGACTGACACGTGAGCAAATACGCGAAATTCTGCTTCAAGTCGGTATTTATTGCGGTGTTCCCGCTGCCGTAGACAGTTTCCGGCTCGCCCGCGAAGCGTTCGCAGAAGCCGATGCAGAGGCCTCCAGTTAACCCTTGGCTGTTCGATCTGACCGAGCACGAAGATCTTTATGATCCACGTGCTCTTTTTGCATGGACAGCCACACACAGAGCGGACCCCATGAAACGCCTGCCACTCGACGACAGCTTTAAGGTCAATCGCAACCCCGTTACCCTGCGCGAAATCGTGCTGGATAAACTGCGAAGCGCCATTATGAACTTCCAGCTCCTGCCGGGTGACCGTCTGGTCGAGCGCGATCTGTGCGATCGTCTGGGCGTCAGCCGCACGTCCGTTCGCGAAGCCTTGCGTCACCTAGAATCCGAAGGTCTGGTGGAGTTCGCCGATGCCAAGGGCCCACGGGTGGCGATCATTACCCTTTCCGATGCCGGGGATATCTACGAGCTGCGTTGTGTCCTCGAAGGTCTAATCGTCCAGTTATTTACTCTGCGCGCCAAAGCCAAAGACATTAAGGCTCTGGAAAAAGCCCTTGAGGAAAACCGCAACGCCCTCAAAGACGGCGAGCTGCAACAGGTCATCGACTCGGTTCAGGGCTTTTACGATGTATTGCTCGAAGGCTCGGGCAACCATATCGCGGCGACCCAGTTGCGTCAGTTGCAGGCACGTATCAGCTACCTTCGGGCGACGTCTGTGTCCCAAGAAAACCGCCGCGGTGCGAGTAATCTTGAAATGGTACGCATGGTCGAGGCTATTAAAAGTGGCGACCCTCTTGCCGCTCACCAAGCCTGTGTCGATCACGTTCGCGCCGCCGCCGCGGTCGCTCTCGATTACCTCAAGCGCAAGCAGGAAGAAACCGGGGCGATCCCGGCAATCACCCTGCCAATCGCGCTTAAAGAACCGCGCATAGGTCGCTAAACATGTTCAGCCCGAGCTTTTGTCCAAAGTGCGGCGGCCATGACCTCGGTCATCAGCTACCGCCGGGCGATACGCACGAGCGCCTGATGTGCCGCGGCTGCGGTTACATCCACTACATTAATCCGAAAATAATTGCTGGCTGCATCATTGAGCAGGAAGGCAAGTATTTGCTGTCTCAGCGCGCTATCCCGCCGCGTCCTGGCACTTGGACGCTGCCCGCAGGCTTTATGGAAGGTGGCGAGACTACCGAACAAGCAGCGTTACGCGAAGTGTGGGAAGAAACCGGTGTACGCGCTGAAATTCTCTCGCCCTACTCGATCTTTAGCGTGCCGAAAATCAGCGAGGTGTACATCATCTTCCGCGCTATCGCGCTGGAGATTACTGGCCAGTACGGCCCGGAAACCCTCGACTACAAGTTCTTTGCTCCCGAAGATATTCCTTGGGACAGCATCTACTACCCGGCAATCCGGCAGATCCTTGAGCGTTATATAGAGGAACGCCTAGCCGGGGTTTACGGTATTTACATAGGCAACGATGACACAGGCAAAATCCACTTCATTCGCTAGCCGACTCGCTCATTGAGAATGCGATCGCCCCTGCGCAGCGCACAGGAGCGATCAATGACCATACTCAGCGCTAAACCCCCTCGACAATAATAATCTGGGCTTGGGCCACGTCCTCGCGGTGCCGCTTCGCCTCCTGATACTCCTCGGACTGGTAGCAAGCCAGCGCCTGCTCGTACGAGTCAAACTCAATTACCACATTGCGCTGTGGAGTGGGACCGCCTTCCAGCGCTTCACTGCGCCCACCCCGAGCCAATATCCGCCCGCCATATAAGGCGAAGGCCGCTGGCGCGCGCTGAGTGTATTGGCTGTATTGATCGGCTTCGCTGACATCGACATGAGCAATCCAGTACGCCTTCATAATGACCTCTCGGTTTAATTTGTATTATGGTATACCACATAATATTTCTATCACACACTGAGAACTCCCATATGGCCTTTAACAGTATTGAAGAAATTATTGAAGATTACCGTCAAGGCAAGATGGTGCTCTTGGTCGATGACGAAGATCGGGAAAACGAAGGCGATTTGCTGCTCGCCGCCGATCGCTGCACGGCAGAGGCGATCAGCTTTATGGCTCGCGAAGCCCGTGGCCTAATTTGCCTGACCCTCACCGAGGATCACTGCCAACGCCTCGGACTGGAACAGATGGTGCCGAGTAATGGCAGCGTATTCAGCACTGCCTTCACTGTGTCCATTGAAGCTGCCATCGGCGTCACCACCGGCATCTCTGCCGCCGACCGTGCGCGCACTGTAGCCGCTGCCGTAGCCGCAGATGCCGGCCCCACCGACCTTGTCCAGCCGGGTCACATCTTCCCGTTACGCGCCAAGGAAGGCGGCGTACTGACGCGCGCTGGCCATACCGAGGCCGGGTGCGACCTTGCACGCCTAGCGGGCTTCACCCCGGCCTCAGTGATCGTCGAAGTGATGAACGATGATGGCACCATGGCTCGCCGTCCAGATCTGGAGGTGTTCGCGCGCAAGCATGGGATCAAGATCGGCACCATCGCTGACCTGATCCATTACCGCCTCAGCACTGAACACACGGTGGTACGCATTGGCGAGCGTGAACTGCCCACGGTGCATGGCACGTTCAGACTGTTCACGTTCGAAGACCGTATCGAAGGGGGCGTCCACATGGCAATGGTCATGGGTCAATTACACCGGGACGAACCCACACTGGTGCGCGTGCATGTGATTGATCCGCTGCGCGACTTGGTGGGCGCTGAGTACAGCGGCCCCTCTAACTGGACGTTGTGGGCCGCGTTGCAGCGAGTGGCCGAGGAAGGCCGTGGCGTGGTGGTGGTACTGGCCAACCATGAGTCTTCACAAGCGCTGCTAGAACGCGTGCCACAACTCACTCAGTCTCCCAAGCAATTCAGCCGCTCTCAATCGCGTATCTATTCTGAAGTCGGCACCGGTGCGCAGATTTTGCAGGACCTTGGCGTGGGCAAGCTGCGTCATCTGGGCCCTCCTCTGAAATATGCGGGCTTGACCGGTTATAACCTAGAGGTGGTCGAGAGCATCCCTTTCACCGATTAATGCATAAGTTCGTTCAATAAATAGGCGGGTCACGGCCGGTTGACCCGACGTTAAAAAAACACTTTTCGCTGATAGCCGGTAAGGCAAAATGCTTGCACAAAGTTTGGAATACCATAATATGATATTCCATAGACCGGATGACCTCTAAAGGCCAAATGGACTGACTGCTCCCGATAGGCGGGCACAAAAAAAGCCCCGCTCATAATCACAACAATGAGGGCGTAAAAATGGTGTTGAAGACACGTGCAACCGCAATACTTTTTGCAGGACTGCTGAGCGTAACCAGCCAAGCATTAATGGCGGCCGAAAGCGTCAACTTCGTCAGTTGGGGCGGAAGCACCCAAGATGCACAAAAGCAGGCATGGGCCGATCCGTTCAGCAAAGCCACTGGTATCACGGTTGTCCAAGATGGTCCTACCGACTACGGCAAACTCAAAGCCATGGTCGAAAGTGGCAATGTGCAGTGGGACGTTGTCGATGTCGAAGCCGATTTCGCTCTGCGTGCCGCTGCCGAAGGTCTGCTCGAACCCCTCGATTTCACAGTTATTCAGCGCGACAAAATCGACCCTCGATTTGTCTCTGATCATGGGGTGGGTTCGTTCTTTTTCTCCTTTGTCCTTGGTTACAACGAAAACAAACTTGGCGGCAAAAAACCTCAAGATTGGGCCGCACTGTTCGACACCAAGACGTATCCCGGCAAACGCGCCCTCTACAAATGGCCAAGCCCTGGCGTGCTTGAGCTAGCCTTGCTGGCCGACGGTGTACCCGCCGACAAGCTCTATCCGCTAGATTTGGATCGCGCCTTCAACAAACTCGACACCCTCAAGAAAGATATTGTCTGGTGGGGCGGCGGCGCTCAGTCGCAGCAATTGCTGGCTTCTGGCGAAGTGAGCATGGGGCAGTTTTGGAACGGCCGGGTTCATGCCCTGCAAGAAGACGGCGCCCCAGTGGGCGTGAGCTGGAAGCAAAACTTGGTGATGGCTGACATTCTGGTCGTGCCCAAAGGGGCAAAAAACAAGGCCGCTGCCATGAAGTTTTTGGCCAATGCGAGCAGCGCTAAAGGGCAAGCCGACTTTTCTAACTTGACCGCCTATGCACCGGTCAATATCGACAGCGTCGAGCGTCTGGATTCGGTGCTAGCACCTAACCTACCAACAGCTTACGCCAATGATCAGATCACTCTTGATTTCGCGTACTGGGCTAAAAACGGTCCGGCGATTGCGACACGGTGGAACGAATGGCTGGTCAAATAAAAATGGCGGCATCCGCCCCCCGTCAATCCATCCACGCTGGGAGCGCCACTGGCGCTGCCAGCTTGGCAGTGACTCCACCCTCTTCACTTGCGCAGCGCTGGCGTGGCGCAAGTAAACTGATCCCCGCCCTACTGTTCTTGGGGCTGTTCTTTCTGGCGCCACTGATCGGGCTATTACTGCGAGGCGTGCTGGAGCCTGTACCAGGGCTAGGAAACTACGAACAATTGTTCGCCAACTCGGCCTATGCCCGGGTCTTGCTTAACACCTTCTCGGTGGCCGGGCTGGTGACTGTGTTCAGCTTGCTGCTCGGCTTCCCACTTGCCTGGGCCATCACCTTGGTACCGCGCGGTTGGGGCCGCTGGATCCTCAATATCGTCTTATTGTCGATGTGGACCAGCCTCCTCGCCCGGACCTATTCCTGGTTGGTGCTGTTGCAAGCGTCAGGTGTCATCAACAAAGCATTGATGGCGATGGGCATCATCGACCAGCCGCTGGAGATGGTGCACAACCTGACCGGCGTAGTGATCGGCATGAGCTACATCATGATCCCGTTCATCGTGCTGCCGCTGCAGGCAACCATGCAGGCTATCGACCCGATGATCCTGCAAGCGGGTTCGATCTGCGGCGCCAGCCCTTGGACCAACTTCTTTCGAGTGTTCTTGCCGCTCTGTCGGCCGGGGTTGTTCTCGGGTGGGCTCATGGTGTTCGTGATGTCACTCGGTTACTACGTGACCCCGGCGTTGCTAGGAGGTGCGCAGAACATGATGCTGCCCGAGTTCATCATCCAGCAGGTGCAGTCATTCCTAAACTGGGGCTTGGCCAGCGCCGGCGCCGCACTGCTGATCGTGATTACGCTGGTGTTGTTCTACTTCTACCTGAAGCTTCAGCCGGAATCTCCGGTTGGCGCCAGCAACGCGAGGTAAGTTGCCATGCTCCTAACCCCCAATGCCATGAGCCGACGCATGCGCTTCGGCCTGTACCTCACGACTGGAATGATCGCGCTGTTCCTGTTACTTCCGATCGTTTTTATCGTGCTGCTGTCATTCGGCTCCTCCCAGTGGCTGGTGTTCCCTCCGCCGGGCTGGACGTTAAAGTGGTACAGCCAGTTCTTTTCCAACCCCGACTGGATGAACGCGGCCGTGGCCAGTCTTAAAGTCGCAGTGCTGACCACGATATTTGCCGTAGCGCTGGGCCTTCCTACCGCCTTTGCACTGGTGCGCGGTCGCTTCCCAGGCCGTGAAATGCTATACGGCCTGTTCACCCTGCCAATGATCGTGCCACTGGTGATCATCGCGGTGGCGGTGTACGCGCTGTTTTTGAAGCTGGGGTACACCGGGACGATGTTCGCTTTTGTGGTCAGCCACGTCATTGTCGCGTTGCCGTTCACCATCATTTCGATCATCAACTCACTGAAGCTGTTCGATCAGTCGATTGAAGATGCGGCAGTGATCTGCGGGGCCTCACGCTTGCAAGCGGTGTTCAAGGTGACCTTTGCGGGCATCCGTCCGGGCATTGTCGCCGGGGCGCTGTTTGCCTTCTTAGTGTCATGGGATGAAGTGGTGCTGAGCGTGATGATGGCCAGCCCGACCCTGCAAACCCTTCCCGTGAAGATGTGGACCACCCTGCGCCAGGACCTGACGCCCGTAATCGCCGTGGCTTCAACGCTGCTGATCGGCCTTTCGGTATTGGTCATGGTGATCGCCGCCGCCCTTCGCCGGCGCAACCCAATTAGCGCCTGAGCGCACAGGAGTACGACATGAGTGCAGTGACTAAAGCTCAGCAAAACAATCAACCGTTGGTAAGTCTGCGCAATTTAAACAAGCACTACGGCGACTTTGCGGCCGTGGACAATATCTCGCTGGACATCAAGGACGGTGAGTTCCTCACCTTTTTAGGCTCCAGCGGCTCAGGTAAGAGTACGACCCTGTCGATGCTCGCGGGCTTCGAAACCCCTACCAGCGGCGAGATCTTGGTCAACAACCAGTCGATGGTAAAAGTACCGCCCCACAAGCGTGATATTGGCATGGTGTTCCAGCGGTACTCGCTGTTTCCGCACCTGTCGGTCCGCGACAACATCGCCTTCCCGCTGGCTATTCGCAAACTGGCCAGCGCTGAGCGCGAGCGCCGAGTCGATGCCATGCTCAAACTGGTCCAGTTGGAACCTTTCGCCCATCGCCGCCCATCGCAGCTTTCTGGCGGTCAGCAGCAACGTGTGGCGATTGCTCGGTCGCTGGTCTACGAACCGCGCATTCTGCTGATGGACGAACCGCTGGGTGCCTTAGACAAAAAGCTGCGTGAGGATTTACAGGACGAACTGCGCCAGCTCCATCGGCGTCTGGGCATTACCATTGTCTACGTGACCCATGACCAAGAAGAGGCCATGCGCCTGTCTCAGCGCATTGCGATTTTCAGTCACGGCAAAATTGTCGGATTGGGCAGCGGCTATGACCTTTATCAGAACCCACCGAATGCTTTTGTTGCGTCTTTCCTTGGTAACTCGAACTTCCTCAAACTCAAGGCACAAGGCAATGCGGTCGCTACGTTTGAAGGGCATTCATTGTCTATTCGACTGACCGCAGGTCTGCAAACCGATCAGGACGTATTGCTGATGGTTCGGCCTGAGAAGGCGTTGGCATTAACCGCTGAGCAGGCCCGTCAGGAACCGCTGGCGGCAGGTTGGAATGAAGTATCAGCGGTTGTCGGCGAGGTGCTGTTCCTAGGTGAAAGCCAGACCTGCACAGTCACCACGGTAGGCGGCACCTCAATGACCGTCAAAGCCCTCTCTGCTGCTGGTCTGTCAATGAAGACCGGCGACCCCGTCAGGGTACGCTGGGCGACCGCCGATGCGTGCGTGTATACCGAATGGGCTGAAAGTGATTTGAATAAAGCGGCTGGAGCTCATTGATCTAGCGTCGCCCTATGCCAGTAGGCCGTGAATGATTTGTCACCCTTGGGCCGCCACAACGTCGGGTTGTGGCGGCCCTTTTTGCTTTGGCTGTTGCACACACTTGCAGGAGCGAGCTTGCTCGCAATCTTTTGTTTTAAGGATCAAAAGATCGCAGCCTTCGGCAGTTCCTACCAAAAGCAGAAGCAGCGCCGGTTGTGGTCGCAGCAACGCAGATGACACAAAACAGATCATAAAGATGGGTTGTAGCAGTCGGTCAACGCTCGATTGCTCGGGATCTTGTGATCTATGAAAGCTCAGGGTCGCGAGCAAGCATCCGCACTCGTCGCAGACACACCCAACAAAAATGCCCAGCAATCGCTGGGCATTTCAAACGTACAACTTAATGGGTAACTAGTGGGTGTAGCCCAGTTTCGCCGCCTTCTGTTGTTGCGCCTGGCCGCGCGTGGCGAGGCAGTAATACAACGGACAGGTCACCACCAACCCCACCAACCATGACAGATCCGCCCCTTCGACCAAGTTGGCGTACGGCCCGACATACAACGAGGTGTTAGCAAACGGCAGTTGCACAATAATCCCAATGAAATACGCAACGATCGCATGCCAATTGAAACGCCCATAAATCCCGCCATCGGCACGAAAGATCGAAGCAATATCATAGTGCCCACGCTTGATCAGATAGAAGTCGATCAAGTTGATTGACGCCCACGGCACAAGCACCAGCAACAACGCCAAAATTAACCCGATGAACTGCGAGATAAAGTCCGCAGAAGCACTCAATGCGACAAGGCAGCAACCGGCCAAGACCACACTCGACAACACCACGCGCACTCTTATGCTCGGTGTCCATTGGCTGGCGAAGGTTTGGATCGAGGTAATGATCGACAGCACCGCGCCATACAGATTCAACGCGTTATGGCTAATGATGTTGAGCAAAAATAGCACCATTAGTATCGGCCCTAGCCAGCCGGTGGATTGCTTTACAGCAGCCATCGCTTCGGTGCCTTCTGGAGTGGCCAAGACCGCCACCGCGCCAAAAGAAAACGACAAAATAGTCCCCAGGGTTGCACCCAGATACGTGGCGATAAAAGGTTTGGCGATCCCGATGTCGGCTGGCAGATAACGCGAATAGTCCGATACATAAGGCGAGAAACTGATCTGCCAGATGATCCCCAAGGACACCGTTGCCAACCATCCCGAGAGGTTGAAACTACCCCGTGTTAAGAAGTCAGCGGGCAGATCGTGGGCGAAGATATAAAGGAAGCCCGCCAGCAACGCGCTGCCCATCACCCAAGTGCCGATACGGTTAAGGGTGTGAATGAATCGGTAGCCGATGACCCCAATCGCCGTAGCACTTAACGCACCGATGAGGATGCTCGCCGACACCGGAACTGAAGGCGCGATGCCCACAATGGATTTGCCAGCTAAGACGATATTGGAGATGAAAAAACCGATGTAGATGATCGCCGCGAAAAACACGATCAGCAGCGCACCATAACGACCGAACTGGCCGCGACTCTGCACCATCTGCGGTATCCCCATACGCGGCCCTTGAGCCGATGCGAGGGCAATCACCAAACCGCCGATCATGTGCCCAAGCACAATAGCCAGTAGCCCCCAGAGCAGGTCCAAGTGAAACACTTGAACCACCATGGCACCGGTCACGATGGGCAGCGGTGCAATGTTGGTGCTGAACCATAAAGTGAATAGATCGCGGGCCTTACCATGGCGTTCCGCGAGTGGAACGTAATCGACCGTGTGATTCTCGATCAAGGGGTCTTGCCGGGACGTCTGGGACATGAGCAGGCACTCTAGTTTGTCTAATCTTATAGTTGTACGAAGCCAAACCGGGGAGGCATTTTGGCCACCCCTCAGATGCAGACCATATTATGGTATTCCAACTTTTAAACAAGACTGATCCGGTCTTTTAATCCCCGCCTGTGCTGCCATATATCGAAGTTAACCCGACCTTTTTAAGGCTAAACCCCCCGTAAACATTGAGTAGAGTTATTAACCAGTACGTTTATCGGGTCAAAAAAAAAGCCCTTGCAAACTATGTATTACGGTATACCATCAGACCTACAAATATATAAAACCCGTACCACATCGCTAGAGGACCGCCCCATGATTGATGCCGCCATCTACAAACAAGTGATGGGTTCGTTTCCTTCCGGCGTGACGGTGATTACCACGCTGGATGACGACGGCCAAATTGTCGGCCTCACCGCCAGCGCTTTCAGCTCACTGTCCATGGATCCGGCTCTGGTGCTGTTCTGCCCCAACTACAGCTCCGACTCTTATCCGGTGCTGATAAAGAATAAGCGCTTTGCTATCCACGTTCTCTCCGGCGGCCAGCAAAGCGAAGCCTATGCGTTCGCGCGCAAAGGCAAAGACAAGGCCCAAGGTATCGAATGGACCTTAAGTGATTTGGGCAACCCCATTTTAGCGAACGCCACCGCGGTGATTGAATGCGAGCTATGGCGTGAATATGAAGGGGGGGATCACGCGATTATGGTCGGCGCGGTAAAGAACCTGATCGTGCCCCAGAACAAGCCAGGTCCAATGGTGTACTGCCACGGCAAAATGGGCGCTCTGCCAGTGCCGGCCTAAATCCGAGAAGATTTGGAACACAACGCGAATTTTGATACACACCTAGCCAGCCTTCCGACGCCCGATCGGCGGGTCATCAATAAAAATTAGAGGTAAGCGTCATGAAGTTTTCCCTGTTCGTGCACATGGAACGTTGGGACGAAAGTATCAGCCACCGTCAGCTGTTCGAAGACTTGACTGAACTGACCCTGATGGCCGAAGCCGGTGGGTTCAGTACGGTCTGGATCGGCGAACACCACGCCATGGAATACACCATCTCGCCAAGTCCGATGCCGCTGCTGGCGTATCTGGCCGGCAAGACCACCACCATCCATCTCGGCGCAGGCACCATCATTGCCCCGTTCTGGCACCCAATACGGGTCGCCGGTGAATGCGCACTGCTGGATGTGATCAGCAACGGTCGTATGGAGGTCGGGTTAGCACGTGGCGCGTATCAAGTGGAGTTCGACCGCATGGCGGGCGGCATGCCCGCCTCTTCTGGCGGTCAGGCACTGCGCGAAATGATTCCAGTGGTGCGTGCTTTGTGGCAAGGCGACTACGCTCATGATGGCGATATTTGGAAATTTCCTACTTCCACCAGCGTGCCGAAGCCAATCCAAAAACCCAATCCACCGATGTGGATCGCTGCCCGCGACCCAGACTCGCACAATTTTGCCGTGGCCAACGGCTGCAACGTCATGGTCACGCCGCTGATGAAGGGCGACGAAGAGGTCCTCGACTTAAAGAACAAATTCCAGGCTGCGTTGGACAACAATCCGGGCGTAGCACGTCCGCAACTGATGGTTCTGCGCCACACCCACGTTCACGCGTCGGACGACCCCGATGGTTGGAAAGTTGGGGCTAAGGCTATCGCCAAGTTCTATCGCACCTTTGATGCCTGGTTTGGCAATAAGCAAGTGCCGGTCAACGGGTTTCTTGAGCCGAGCCCGGAAGAGAAGTTCGCCGAACGTCCAGAGTTCACGTTAGAAAGCCTGCACAAAACGGCCATGATCGGTACCCCAGAAGAAATCATCCCGCGTATCCAGTACTACCAAACGCTAGGCGTCGATGAGTTCAGCTTTTGGTGCGATAACAGCCTGCCCCATGCGGAAAAGAAAAAGTCCCTAGAGCTATTTATCAAACACGTGGTTCCCGCCTTCCGCTGAGTCCTAGACGCACCCGACTCACTCTGGCAATGAGGGCCATACGGTGTCTTTTTAGAAGACTCGCATGGCCCATCGTTAAGCCCTTTCAAACCTTGGCTGCTGCCACTTCCCCCTTGCGCGCATCGCGAAAAGCCACCATGAACACCAACACCACGCCCAGAGAAAAGAACGCTGGAAACAGCCAGATGCTCTGCCACTGATGGCCAGTAGGGGTTGTGTAGTAGTCCGAAACATGGCCCGCGATCCAGAAACCGATCAGCATGCCAAAGCCATAAGTAGCCAACGTGATCAAACCTTGGGCCGAGCTTCTAAAGCGCTCTGGGGCTTTAGCATCGGTGTAGATCTGCCCGGACACGAAGAAAAAGTCGTAGCAAATACCGTGCAACGCAATGCCAGTGAACAGCATAAAGGCCAAGTCAGCGTTATTACCGTAGGCAAACAGCACGTAGCGCAAGGCCCACGCCAGCATGCCCATCAGTAAGGCCAGTTTGATACCGAGGCGGTGAATGAACAGGGGCAGCACAAGCATGAACAGCACTTCGGATACCTGGCCGATAGCCATTTTCGCCGTGGGGTTGGTCATGCCGATTTGCGCGAGAAACGGATTCGCATTTTGGTAATAGAACGCCAGCGGGATGCAGATCAGGATCGAGGCAATGAAAAACACCAAGTAGCTACGGTCTTTGAGCAAGCCCAACGCATCCAGCCCGAGGATCTGCTTCAGGCCGGTTCGGGTTGTTTCGCGGGCATTGAGCGGCGTCGTGCGCGGCAACGTAAAGCTGTACATGCCCAACACCAGTGACGCCAGTGCCGCCATCAAGAAGGTGTTGCGCAGGCCACCGGACGTGATCGCGGCCTTCGAGTCCCAAGCGAAGACAAAACTGATCACCACTCCCGCGACGATCCAGCCCACCGTGCCCCATACCCGAATCCGCGCAAACTCCAATGCCGGGTCGCGCATTTGCCGGAAGGCCACCGAGTTCACCAATGCCAAAGTCGGCATGTAGACCATCATGTAGGCCAGAACGTAGGGGTAAAAGGTGTTGAAGTCTGGCGCCAGGTAAAGCTGATACAGCAATACAGAGCCCACCAAATGCAGGACTGCAAGAATTCGTTCGGCGTTGAAAAAACGGTCAGCAATCAGCCCGATCACGAATGGCGCGATGATCGCACCCCAAGACTGGGTCGAAAATGCCATGCCAATCTGGCCGCCAGTGGCGCTCAATTGGCTGGAAAGGAAAGTACCCAGAGTAACGAACCAGCCACCCCAGATAAAAAACTGCAAAAACATCATGGCGCTCAAGCGCGCAGTCATCCACGTCATACCAATCACCGTTTTATTGTTATTGAAAGAAACAGGTGAAACTCAGGCGTCAGGCAAACCCAACAACCGCCTGTTGGAAGCTGCGTCGCTGGCCACGCTGACAAAATCGTCAAAGTCCTTTTGGCTTCGGGTGATCATGTGTTCTTGGATGAACGCTGCACCTTCGGCAGCGCCTTGGGTGGAGTCTTTTAAGCAGCATTCCCACTCCAACACGGCCCAGCCGTTAAAGCCGTATTGGGTCAGCTTGCTGAAAATCGACTTGAAGTCGATTTGGCCATCACCCAATGAACGAAAACGGCCGGGGCGCTCAACCCAGCCTTGATAACCGCCGTATACACCTGAGCGCGCGTCCGGACGAAACTCGGCATCCTTGACGTGGAACATACGGATACGCGAGTAATAACGATCAATAAACCCTAGGTAATCCATTTGCTGAAGCAACAAATGGCTGGGGTCATACAGAATGGCCGCGCGAGGATGATGGTCGACTGCCTCAAGAAAACGCTCAAATGAGGCGCCGTCGTGCAGGTCTTCACCAGGGTGAATTTCGTAACACAGGTCGACACCCGCCTCCTCAAAACAGTCCAGGATTGGCAACCAACGCTTCGCCAATTCTGCAAAACCTAACTCCACCAGCCCGGCTGGGCGCTGCGGCCACGGGTACACATAAGGCCAGAGTAATGCGCCGGAAAAGGTTGCATGGGCCTTGAGCCCCAAACGTTGACTGGCCCGCGCCGCCAATTTCAATTGCTCAATTGCCCACTCCGTGCGCGCCTGAGGTTGACCGCGTAGATGCATCGGGGCGAAATCATCGAACAGCGCATCAAAGGCCGGGTGTACAGCTACCAACTGCCCTTGTAAATGAGTGGACAGCTCGCTGATTTCCACCCCGGCGTTAGCGCATACAGCCTTCAGTTCATCGCAATAGCTCTGGCTTTCAGCCGCGCGTTCGAGGTCGATATAGCGCGTGCCTAAAGTCGGTAGTTGGATCGCTTTGTAACCTAGGGACGCCGCCCATTGGGCGATATTGGCCAACGTGTCAAACGGTGCTTCATCGGCAATGAACTGCGCCAAAAAGATCCCCGGCCCGCGCAAGGTTTGAGGCCTCATGTCCGGTGTTGGTTGTTTCATACGTTGCACTCCAGAGGGGTCCACTTAGCATCGCTGTGATGGCTGGCAATGGCTGTCTCGATAAACGCCATGCCCCGCAAACCCACCTCAATCCCCGGTACGCCCGGCGCGGTATTGCCCTCAACCTGCGCGCGAATGGCCTTAGCAAAGTCGCCATACAAATTGGCCATGGCTTCCAAGTAACCTTCTGGGTGCCCAGCGGGTAAGCGCATACGTTGGCTCGCGGCTTCACACAACCACGGCTGCCCGGTGCCAGAGCGCAAGATACGCAGGGGTTGGTCTAATGCGCGATGAATCAGGCTGGCAGGTTGTTCTTGGCGCCACTCTAAACCGCCCTTATCCCCGTAGACGCGAATGCTCAGCGGGTTTTCTTCACCCGCGCAGACTTGGCTGGCGACCAGCACGCCGTTGGCGCCTTTCTCCATCTTGAACAGCATCGCGGCATCATCGTCCAACTGACGACCTTCGATGTGTACGCCCAAGGTGGCGCACAGGTGAGTGACCTTTTGGTCGGCGACAAACTCGGCCAATGAAAACGCATGGGTACCAATGTCTGCGATGCAACCGCCCAAGCCGGATAACTCTGGCCGCCCCCGCCACTCGGCTTGCTTGTTGCCCTGCCCAGCCACATCTTGGCTAAGCCAGCCTTGAGGGTATTGCACCAGTACCTTGCGCACAGAACCGATTACGCCGCTGCGCACCATCTCCCGTGCTTGCCAGACCATCGGGTAGCCTAGGTAGGCATGGGCAAGGCCATACAGCCCGGCGCTACTGTGCAGGCGGACTTTTAGGGCCTGTAGCTCAGCCAAGCTCAGTGCGGCAGGCTTTTCGCTGAACACGTGAAAACCCGCCGCTAAAGCTGCGCTGGCCACCGGCGCATGCAGATGATTGGGCGTCACTATGACCACCAGTTCCATACGCTGCTCAACCGCAAGTGCCTGCTCAGCCTCAAGCATCAACTGCCACGTGCTGTAACAGCGCGTAGCTGCCACGCCCAGCTGGTTGCCCGTGCGCTGGTTGTTTTGCGCGTCACGGCTGAACGCGCCACAGACCAGTTCAAAGCGCCCATCAAGCCCTGCTGCCTGACGATGTGCTTGGGCGATAAAAGAGCCTTCGCCCCCACCAACAAAGCCCATTCGTATTTTAGGGTGTGCTGCATTCATCGCGGATTGTCCCTTCACGGCCGCTAGAGCGTTTTGAGAATAAAATGTAACCGGTTACATTTGAGCGAATTTAGGGCTTCGTCACGGGGCTGTCAAATCTAGAATTGGCGACTGCAATGATTTCAGCGCCGTCAGACCTGCTGTAAGCTCGCCCGACGTAGCGTTCAAAGATGAGGTGGTTTTGTCCAATATTCGTGAAGTCGCCCGGTTAGCCGGAGTTTCGGTGGCCACTGTATCGCGCACCCTAAAGTCACCCGACTGCGTGCGCCAAGCCACACGGGACAAGGTCAATGCAGCCGTCGAGCAAGCAGGCTACCGCCCCAACTTGATGGCCGTGCAATTCCGATCACGGCGCACTGCTAACTTGGTCATTTTGGTCCCGAAAATTGCCAATAGCTTTTTTGCGCGAGTGATCAGCGGCGCACAACAGGCCGCTCAAGCCGCCGGTTATCGACTGTTACTGTGCGATACCCAAGGCCGCGAAGAGATTGAGCGTGAGTTTGCCGAGCTGGTGTATGCCCATCAGGCTGACGGGGTGATCCAGTTACGCGCATTCGACCCCTTCCCCACAGATCGTGAGGACACCCCGCCCATCGTCAATGCCTGCGAAGTGATCAAGGGTGGGCGCCACCTCACCATCAGCCTAGACAACCACGCGGCCGCCAAAGCAATGACCGAGCACCTGATCAATTTAGGCCATCGGCGCATTGGCCTGATCAAGGGGCCACAGACCAGCCCGCTGACCCAAGATCGAGTAGCGGGTTACTTGGCAGCGTTGGATCAAGCAGGCATCACGGTGGACCCGGCGATTATTTGCCACGGCGACTTCAGCCTGCGCGCGGGCTATGAGGGCGCTGCAACCCTAATAGCGATGCCCGATCGCCCCACAGCGCTGTTTTGCGAGAACGATGAAATGGCTATTGGCGCGCTCAAACGCATCAAAGAGTCTGGCCTCTGCGTGCCAGAAGACATCTCTGTGGTGGGCTTCGATGACATTCCCTTGGCGCATTACTGCGACCCGCCACTGACCACCATCGCGCAGCCCGCTGAAGCCTTTGGTCAAACGGCTGTTGAGATGCTGATCAACTTGATCGAGAAAAAGCCCAACCCACAGCGGCATGTGATCCTGCCATTTGAATTGACCTTAAGACAAAGCGCGGCGGCTCGGTCAGCAGGCCCCAAGGGTTCTGAAAAAAAGGATTGTTCGATGAACACTATGTCTGCGTCATGCGCGCCGACCACCCAGCGGCCCAAGCCCGCGCATTAACGCTGGACCAGTTTTGCGCGCTCGATCAGGTTCTTGTGTCCTCATCTGGGGGGGCGTTTCGAGGTGTCACCGACGATGCGTTGGCTAGCGTGGGCCGCGCTCGAAGGGTGACCGTTTCAGTCACTAGTTTTCTGGTGTTGCCCGAAATCTTGCGAGTCAGCGATCTAATCGCCGTAGTGCCGAGGCGCCTGGTATTAAATGGTGACGGCCTCGCAGTGCGCGAGCCACCCTTGGCGATCCAAGGCTTTAGCAAGACCCTGGCTTGGCATGAACGTACGCATCATGACCCAGCACTCCGTTGGCTACGCTCGTTATTGATTGACACCTGTAGAGCGTATCTGAGCCCGCCGACATGACACATGCATAGCAACGGCTGATGGATGAACATGTGCCTTAGGGCTTTCGCGGCGATCCTCGCGCGCACTATCCATCACCCAGTTCATCAGCCAGGAAACACCCTTTGGCGACTGACTCAGTGCATTCATTTGCCATATTCCAGCAATGGACAAGGGGAAGTCGTCATTGGTCATCCCACTACGAACCTTTGCGGCCTTATCATTGGCCTTTAACAATAGCTCGACAGTGGTATGGCACTTGTCGGCTTACGCAGCGTTTAGGGAGTTAACGATGGACAGCACTGGCAACACGATTCTGGTTACGGGCGCCACCTCAGGGATTGGCCTCGGTCTAGCGCTTAGGCTGCATAAGGCGGGCAATAAAGTCATTGTTGCCGGGCGTCGCCAAGCGCTGCTCGATAAGATTACGACCGAGCATCCAGGTATTGAATCCGTATTGCTGGACGTCAGCGATCCGCAGGCCATCCAGCGCAGCAGTGAAGCGCTCTCGGTCAGCCATCCTAATCTGAACGTGTTGATTAACAACGCTGGGGTCATAGACTGGGAGGATCTGACGAATCCGGACAGTTTGGCTACCGCCGAAGCTATCGTTACCACCAACTTACTGGGCACGATTCGCATGGTGTATGCCTTTACTCCCCATCTGATCAAGCAGCCCAACGCAACAATCATCAATGTCAGCTCTTCACTGGCATTTGTTCCGCTGCCAGCCACCCCCACTTATTGCGCGTCCAAAGCGGCCGTACATTCGTTTACTCAGAGCCTTCGCGTTCAGCTAGAAGACACCTCGATCGAGGTTGTCGAGCTTGCTCCACCGGCGGTCCGCACCACGTTGCTGGGGCAGGAAACCGACGAGCAGGCCATGCCGTTGGAGGCCTTTTTGGATGAGATTTTCGAATTGCTCAACACCACTCCAACCCCAAGCGAACTGGTGGTCGAACGCACCAAGCCATTGCGGTTTGCAGAAGCAAACGGCTCACACGCTGAAGTGTTGAGAAAGCTAACCGAGTACAAGCCTTAAATAGACTGACGCCAATGCTGTGCGCCTAGAGCGCACTGACATGCGCCCGGTTGGCTCCAGTTCAATGGGTTTCTGGCAAACCTGCGTGTGCCTTGGAGCTGGCAATTGAGAGTTCCCTGGGCAGTCTGGCGCCATTTTTGGCGGCAAGGATCTCGGCCATGACGCTGACGGCGATCTCCGCCGGTGTTTTGCTGCCAATGTAAATGCCAATCGGCCCGTGCAGACGCTCAAGTGACGCCTGGGTTTCACCAAAATGTTCGATCAGACGTTCGCGGCGTAACTGGCTGTTGCGCCTAGAACCGATAGCGCCGATGTAAAACGCCGGGCTGTGAAGGGCTTCGAGCAGTGCAAGGTCGTCAAGTTTAGGGTCATGGCTCAGGGCGACAATGCAGGTTCGCAGATCGACCGCAAAATCGCGGACGACGTCATCGGGCATACCAACAATGCACTCCACGCCGCTCACCGCCCACGTCTCGATGTACTCAGGGCGTGGGTCGCACACAGCCACTTTAAAGCCGTTGAACAGGGCCATGCAGGCCAAATACTCGGCCAGTGCACCTGCACCTATCATCAACATCCGATACCCCGGCCCCAGCGTGTTGATCATGTATTGGCCGTCGAAACTGAATTGCTCCGGCGCTGCCGTGGCTTCGAGCGTAACCGTGTTGGACTGCAACGCTAAGCAACGACGCATCAAGCGCCCAGCATCTAACTGCACCAACACGTCCTCAAGCGACTGCCAAGACGGACTGAACTCCAGAATCAACTCAAGCGTGCCGCCACAGGGCAAGCCAAAACGATGAGCTTCATCAGCACTGACGCCATAGCGCACCACTTCGGGAGCGCCGTCTGTTAACCCGTTCCCACCATGAACAGTCGTGTAGCGATGAATCAAGTCGTCCTCGATGCAACCACCAGACACGCTGCCCACTACTCGGCCGTCATTGCGCAAGGCCATCATCGAACCGACCGGACGCGGTGAAGACCCCCATGTACGCGCCACAGTGGCGAGCAGCACGCACTCTCCAGCGGCGAGCCAGTCCCGCGCAGTGCGCAGGACCAGCAGGTCGATGCTTTCCATTAAGCTCTCCTCTAGCGCATGTGCAGAATGATCGGGCTGCTGCTGGCCGGATCGGTTTTGTCTCGTAGCTCGCTCACTGCTTTCGCCTCAACAGGATCCGCGTGATTGCCCCACGTGCTACGCACGAACGTCAGCACGTCAGCGATCTGTTGATCCGACAAATGCTCACGGAAGGCGGGCATCCGATAGGCGTCGGGGACTCCCGCGGCCACGATACGTTGCGAACCATTCAGGGTTATGTTGATCGCCGAAGCGCTCTCTTTGGCCAACGAGGAAGTTGCCCCTGCCAATGGAGGCATCCAATCAGGTTGCCCCTTGCCGTCTTGGCCATGACACGAGGCGCAGTGGGTCACGTAGGTGTGAGCACCCGGTGTGTCCAGTTGCGTCACAGCACTGGCCTCTTGATACTGCCAAGGTGCTCCGTCGCGCTGCCGATCACCCGGCAACGACTTCAGATAACGCGCGATGGCGGCCAAATCCTCATCACTCATGAACTGTGTGGAGTTATTGAACGCTTCGGTCATAGAGCCGTAGACCACCGCATGGCTGTTGCGACCGGTTTTGAGGAACTGCACAATTTGCGGTTCGCTCCAGCGGCCCAACCCCGTGTTGTGATCATCTCGCAGGCTTGGTGCATACCAGCCGTCTAGCAAGGCTCCGGCGAGGAATGGTTTACCCGACTCATCCAGTGCTTTCTCATTGAACGCCAAACCGCGCGGGGTGTGGCAACTGCCGCAGTGCCCTGCCCCTTGAACCAAGTAAGCGCCGCGGTTCCACACGGGGTCTTGATTGGTATTGGCCACATAAGGCTGGTCGTCTACAAACACGCCATTCCACACCGCAATCGGCCAGCGCAGGTTCAGCGGCCAAGGAATTGAACTCGGGATGTTCGCCTGATTGACCGGCGCTACACCCTTCATAAAGAACGCATACAGCGCACGTACGTCGTCGTCACTGAGCTTGGCGTACGAGGGATAAGGCATAGCCGGGTACAAACGACGGCCCTCAGGCGCCACACCATGGCGCACGGCGCGATCGAAGTCCGCCAAGCTGTAGCGACCAATGCCGGTGTCAGGGTCGGGGGTGATGTTTGTGGCATGAATTGCACCCAACGGCGTGGCCATTTCCAGACCGCCAGCAAAGGGGGCACCGCCAGGCACGCTGTGACAAGCCACGCAATCGCTGAGCCTGGCGACGTATTCGCCGCGAGTAACCAGCGCCGGGGCGATATCAGCCACGGCGATTGGATCGTTTTCAAGGCGCGAGTCAGGCTCGC
This sequence comes from Pseudomonas endophytica, assembly GCF_001411475.1. Lineage (GTDB taxonomy): Bacteria > Pseudomonadota > Gammaproteobacteria > Pseudomonadales > Pseudomonadaceae > Aquipseudomonas > Aquipseudomonas endophytica. Next base: position 22,050 of record NZ_LLWH01000165.1, read on the forward strand.
GAGTGACATACCAGGCCAGTAGACCTGCCGCGACTAAGCACGGCACGGCCAGCCAGCCAGCGGCTCTTACGAATCGGCTGTTATTCATGGAGGCTCCGGCGCTGATTAAGTGAAGGTATGACGGCTCATGGGCAAGCTGCGAATCCGCTGGCCTGTCAACGCCGCCACCGCATTCGCCACGGCAGGCGCAACAGCTGGCAGCGGTGGTTCACCGATACCGCCCATTTTTTCCCCGCTCTCGACGATCCGCACGTGCACCCTCGCCATCCGCGCAGGCGGCAGAATCGGGTACAAGTCGTAATTACGGGCGCGGGGTTTGCCATCTATCCACACCGCTTCCTCCACCAAGGTCTGAGACAGACCCAACGCCACCGCGCCATTGACCTGAGCGTCGACAATCGCCGGGTTGACGATGCTGCCAGGGTCAATGGCTTGCCAAATGTCATGCACCTTGACCTGCCCGTTCTCAATTGACACCTCGGCGATCACCGCAGTCTGCGTGCCGAATGGCGACGCCATCGCCACGCCGCGTGCCCGCTTCGTTCCGTCCTCTGCGGTAAACGGCCCACGCTTCCAGCCTCCCGATAAGTCACCTACTGCTTGCAACAATGTTGTAAGACGCTTGTTATCTCGCAGCATGTGTAGGCGCAGCTCGAACGGATCCTTGCCGCCCTTGTCAGCCAACTCGTCAAGGAATGACTCATAGAAAAAATCGTTAAGCGAGTTACCCACTGAACGCCAATACCCCAGCATGGCTGGGCCTTTCACATAAATCTGGGCGATCCGTTTATTAGGGAAAGCGTAAGCCTTGCCGGTCAGCCCCTCAAGTGCAGTAGGGTCGAGCTTTTCACCCTGTTTGCCCGCGATGGCCTCAGTGGGGCCTTCAGTAGCACTGATCGCCTCGATTGCCACAGGCCAGCCGTCATTATCCAGCGCACCGCGAAAGTTAACCGACGCCACAGGGCGAAGCACATCCCGCAGAAACTCCTCTTCACGGCTCCAGATCATTTTGACCGGGCGCCCAACCGCTTTGGCCAGCGTGATGGCCTGCGGATAAGGGCTGGCGGAGTCATAGAGAAAGTGCCGACCAAAGAACCCACCCAGCAATGGCGAGTGCAGGTTAATTTGCGACGGGTCAAGGCCCGTACGTTTGGCAATATCAGCACGGTACATATCAGGCGCCTGATTAGGTAGCCAGATATCAAGAGAACCGTCCGGGTTGAAACGCGCCAATGCGGATGGCGGCTCCAGTTGACCGTGGTTCAGGTACTGGTTGTGATACGTGGCGTCGACACGGTTTTTGGCATCAGCCAGACTCGCGGCGACGTCGCCCTCATTTTCATCATCGCGCACCGGTCCTTTTTCAGCGGCCAGTCGCTTGAAATAGGCATCGCTGGAAAAATCTGCGGGCATTATCCGCACGTTGCTCTCCGGGCCAGGCTCTTGCCAGTCAACTTGAATCGCCTCGACCGCACGTTTTGCGTGCCACCAGCGTTCTGCGACGACAGCAACTGCGCCGGGAAGGCGATGCACAGAATGCACGCCCTTCATGGCCTTCACCTGATCTTCGTTGCGCAGATTGCCCACGGTCATGCCCAAGCGCGGGGCATGCTGGACGGCGGCGTGCAGCATGTCATCGACCTTCAGATCAATGCAGTAGAGCGCCTTGCCAGTGGATTTGTCATAGGCGTCCAAGCGTTTAACCGGCTTGCCGATCCAACGGAACTGGCTCGGGTCCCGGAGCTTAACGCTGGCTGGATCGGGTACCGGCAGATCTAGTGCATGCTCGGCCAACTCACCATAGGCTACCGAACGGCCCGACGCGGCATGCACCACCCGGCCGGGTTCGGTGGTCAATTCGCTCACCGGCACCCCAAGCTTTTGCGCGCCTGCTTGCAGCAGCATGGCGCGGGCAAGGGCGCCAAGGCGGCGCATCACCGGATACCCCATGCGCACCGACATACTGCCACCGGTGATGCGCATCCCATTGGGCAACACCACATAAGCTTCACCCGGCGGCGCGGCTTCGACCAAGAAGGTGTCTGGGTCGGCGTCCAGTTCTTCACCGACAATCTGCGCCATGGCAGTGAAGGTGCCCTGCCCACCTTCCATAAATGGGCACAACAAGCGCACGCGGTTGTCAGGGCGGATCTCAAGAAACGCGGGTACTTGGGTGCCGAGTTCGGCTGGGCCAGAGGCCGTTGCCGCCTGCACCCGGGTAGACCCAAGCGGGAGCCCGAAACCGAGTACCAAGGCACCCACAGCGGTGCCGGTTAGAAAACGCCGACGGGAGACATTAATCGGGTCACTCAGCGTAAACGCAGAGGCCTCAGAGGCAGGATCAATACGCACTTTCATCACGCGTCTCCCTTGCCAGCCAGCTCATGAACGGCGGCATGGATCGCATTGTAAGTGCCGCAGCGACACAGATTGATCATCGCGGCCTCGATCTGTGCATCACTGGGTGTCGGGTTGTGCTTAAGCAGCGCGGTGGCAGCCATGACCTGCCCAGACTGGCAATAACCACACTGGGCAACTTGCTTGTCGATCCACGCGGCTACGACCCGTTTACCCACGTCATCGGCCTCAATGGCCTCGATGGTAGTGACCTCTCGACCGACGACACCTGCCACTGGGGTCACGCACGCGCGCACCACATGGCCGTCCACCAGCACTGAGCAGGCGCCACATTGCGCCAGCCCGCAGCCGTACTTGGTGCCGGTCATGCCCAAGTCATCGCGGATGACCCACAGCAAGGGCGTATCAGCGTCGGCATCGACCTGATAGGTCTTCTGGTTAATTCTTAGTTCCATGGTTCACCTGCTAAATCATCGGTCGATGTGCATTGTTATTAACAGTGGGACGCAGCGAGGCGAATCACCGGCGAAGCGTGTTGTGTGGCTTAGCTGACGGCGCTGTCGCGCAGCGCGCACGTGCTCATCGGACTTTAGTCCGTTGAGCAGGGGTTTTCTATCCACCTCCCTGCAGGTTCATAGGAATAGGCAAGTATTCCAGCGCAATGAACTAGAGCAGAGGCAGACCGACCCGCAGAATGTGTCGAACTGTAACAAGAGAACCTAAAGCCACGGCTTAGTTCAGGTCGCCCAAAAAGCCACAACCTTGTTAAGCCCTGCGGCTCTCTTGCCGGGTGTCCCATCCTTACGTTTACGCAAGACAGGTAGTGTCTATGACCTCTCGTTCAACTCAAAAAAATGGCTGGAGCGCCGTACTGGCCATGTCGTTGGCCGCATTCGCTTTGGTCGCATCAGAATTCATGCCGGTCAGTTTACTGACCCCCATCGCAGCCGAACTGCACATCACCGAAGGTCAGGCAGGCCAAGGCATTTCCGTGTCCGGTGCCTTCGCGCTGATCACCAGCCTATTGATTGCAAAGATCGCCGTTCGCGTGGAGCGCAAAAAGCTGCTGCTGTCTTTAACTGCGCTGATGATCGTGTCAGGCACCGTCGTCGCCCTCGCCCCAGGCTACCCTTCCTTCATGTTTGGGCGTGCCTTGATCGGTATCGCTATCGGTGGTTTCTGGTCATTGTCCGCAGCGACCGCCATGCGCCTGGTGCCGCCTCATCAAGTTTCCAGAGCGCTGGCCATCGTCAATGGCGGTAACGCGCTGGCAACTGTTATCGCAGCCCCAGCTGGCAGTTTTCTGGGCTCGCTGATTGGCTGGCGTGGGGCATTTATGTGCGTAGTGCCCGTCGCAGCGCTTGCGGCGGTATGGCTGCTGATCAGCATGCCGTCCTTTAAAGATGAACGCTCTTCTGGCAGTGGCAACGCTTTACAGCTCATCAAGCGCTTGCCTGTCGCGCTAGGAATGATCGCTGTCAGCGCCTTTTTTATGGGGCAGTTCATGCTATTCACTTACCTGCGCCCATTTCTTGAAGCCGTTACTGGTGTCAGCGTTTCAACCCTGTCACTGATGCTGCTGGGCTTGGGGCTTGCAGGTTTTGTCGGGACGTTTCTGATCGAACGGTTTATCAAAAATGGCCTCTACCTCACGCTAACCGTTATCCCTTTGATAATGGCGGCCATCGCGCTGGCTCTGGTCAACTTCGGCTCATCGACGCTGTTAACCGCCGTACTGCTTGGGCTGTGGGGGCTGGTTGCGACGGCGGCTCCGGTGGGGTGGTGGACGTGGATGGCAAAAACCCTGCCCGATGATGCTGAAGCCGGTGGCGGTTTACTGGTGGCCATTGTCCAACTGGCCATCGCAGGCGGGGCAATCGTTGGCGGCTTGGCATTTGACTTGAGCGGCTATAAAGCGACCTTCGAACTGAGCGCAGCCGTGTTGGTTGCGGGGGCTGCACTCGCTTTGTTAGCAGGTCGCAGTGCAACTCAAGCTCACCGGCCTGAGTCGCGTGCGACAGCCTGAAGGGGTCATAGCCGAGACTTAATAACGCGGGTCGTTTTGCATTAAGCAGGCAACGCAGCGATGGCCTCGATTTCAAACAACATGCCATCCAGGGCCAAACGCGGCACGGGTATTAGGGTACAGGCCGGTGTCGGTGAGTCACCCCATAGCGCTTGCAGTTGCGCCCCAAAAATCCCAAGCCGCGCTTGGCTGTGATCAACGATCAATACCGTCAGTTTGGCCACTTGGCTGACCTCGGCGCCGACTGAATGCAGGGCCACCTGCAAATTGGACAGCGCTTGGCGAACCTGCTCGGCAAAGTCCGCAGACAGCTGGCCATCGGCAGTTTCCCCGCCTTGACCGGCAATAAATACCAGCCGTGCTCCAGCGGCGACCTGTGCTACATGGGAGTAACCGTTGGGGCTAGGATCGTAAAGCCCCGCAGGGTTAGACAAGGTCAGCGTGGTCGGGTGCTTTGACATGAAAATCTCCTGTAAATGTAGCGTCCTGTATTCAGTGGACGGGCAACGCTTTTGGGACAAAATTCTAAATTCACCAAGCCAATGACAGCCGTTCCAGGTACTGGCGTCGAGGCCAAAGTGATTGAGGGCGTCGATATGAGTTGCCATGTGCGCGCACATTAACACCGCCGAGCCGCTTTAACGCACGTGCAGGTTCTTTGGCTCAGTTACCTGCATAGAATAGGTTCGGCAGAATAAATGCTTAATGCCCATAAGAGCTACTGTATTGCCTCCTATTAATGTCGTTGAGAACAAGCTCATGTCGTACGACAACATATAAAAAAGACTCTTTTAACAGACTTTAACAGCTGTAACTTTAGACTTATAAATTCAACTCACGTGAGTTGATTACTAACTCTTATCTGATTGATAAGAAGATTGACTCAGGTTGCAGCGCTAATATCGTTGACATCGGGCGGGCAAGAATTAAGACTCTATTCAGGTTATACGACGACGTATAACTAATAATAAAAAGGTGGTCTTACCTATGCTCCGTTTGCATCTTCTTGCAGCGCGCTCCTATCGGATCAACCGCGTTCTTGCGGCAAAACCTCACGTATCCCCTCTCGCTTATCTGCATCGGGTGCATACATCATGAAAGAACTCCTCAGACTATATTTTCTGACACTCAAAATACTGATCGTTGCATGCTTGGTGTGCATCACGGTGCTGATATTCACTAACGTGGTGTTGCGCTACGGCTTTAATTCGGGCCTGTTCTTCAGTGAGGAGATCTCCAGACTGGCATTTGTCTGGCTGGTCTTCTCCGGGTCTCAGCTCATGCTCCATGAGCACGGTCATATCGGTGTAGATATTCTGACCAGTCGCGCATCGCCCAAACTCGCCAAACACCTCTTGACCCTCACCTACCTGCTCATGTTGTTCGCCACCGGGTTGCTTCTTCAGGGGAGTTGGAAACAGACATTGATCAACCTGCATGTCGGGGCACCTTCCACCGGTATATCAATGGGCTTTTTCTATGGCGCCGGCTTAGTGTTTTCGATTTCGAGCAGCGTTTTATTGTGCGCTCAACTGTTTAAACACTTGGTCACACCGGCGGGTGTAACGCTGTCTTCCAGCGCACACGGGGTACTTAAATAATGGCCCTGAGCGTATTTGTCGGCGTGTTGATGGCCGCCATTTTGGTGGGCGTGCCTATCGCCTACGCGTTGATTCTGTGCGGCGTAGCCCTGATGTGGTTACTCGGCCTGTTCGATGGTCAGATCATCGCGCAAAACATCATTAACTCGGCAGGTAGCTTTCCGCTGCTTGCTATTCCCCTGTTCATCATCGCTGGGGAGGTCATGAACAGCGGCGGCCTCTCCAAGCGCATCATTAACCTAGCCATTTCCTTGGTCGGTCATCTGCGCGGCGGCTTGGGCTACGTCACCATCGTCGCTGGCGTATTGCTTTCCAGCCTGTCAGGTTCAGCCTTGGCTGACGCCGCATCGCTAACGGCACTGCTGCTGCCGATGATGGTCATCGCAGGCTACAACCGTGATCGATCCGGCGGCCTGATCGCCTCGGTATCGGTTCTGGGCTCGATCATTCCTCCCAGTATTGGGTTTGTGGTTCTAGGGGTTGCTTCGGGCCTATCGATTACCAAATTGTTCATGGCCGGCATCGCCCCCGGGTTGATGATTGCCATGGCCCTAGTCATCGCTTGGTGGTTGGTGTCACGCCGCGATAATGATGTGCAACTCAGTCCAAAGGTTTCTGCCAAGGTTCGCTGGAAGGCATTCGTCGACAGCATCTGGGCACTATTGCTGCCGGTCATTATCGTCGCGGGCCTGCGCTTTGGCGTGGTGACGCCCACCGAAGCCGGAGCAGTGGCGAGCGTGTATGCGCTACTGGTATCAGCGCTGATCTACCGCGAACTCAGCCTCAAATCACTCGGTGAGCTGCTACTGCGCGCAGGTAAAACTACCGCTGCCGTCATGTTTCTGGTGGCAGCGGCGTCGATCCCGGCCTGGATGATCACCATTGCTGACATTCCGGGACAAATCATCGACCTGATTCAGCCAGTGATGGACAACCCGAAATTACTGATCGTCGTGTTGATGCTGCTGATTTTAGTGATCTCCATGGTCATGGACCTGACACCCACGGTATTGCTGCTGGCACCGATCCTAGTCCCTGTGGTCACCGCGGCTAATATCGACCCGATCTACTTCGGCGTGCTGTTCATGATCAATTGCTCCATCGGCTTGATAACGCCGCCCGTGGGCACGGTGCTGAACGTGGTGTGTGGTATCGGCAAGATGCGTTACGAAGCCTTGCTCAAAGGTACCTTTCCGTTCCTGATCGCCGAAATTATTGTGCTTTTCCTACTGGTGATATTTCCCGAACTGGTCACCGTACCGGCGCAATGGTTCGCCCACTAAAACAACAAACAAAAAAAGGAATAACCATGAACAAACACCTGAGCGCGATGATTGCACTGCTGCTGGCCAGCAGCATGAGCTTCGCCGCTGACTACAATGCCCGCACTATCAAGTTCGCGGCAACCAGCCCCAAAGGCACACCCCCCGCAATCGGCATGGAGCTGTTCGCTAAAAAGGTTAACGAACGCAGCGGTGGCAAAATTAAAGTTCGCACCTTCCCCAACGGAGTGCTGGGTGGCGACGTGCAAGTGCTCTCCTCGTTGCAGGGTGGTGTGGTGGAAATGATGACCTGGAACGCGGGTCTGATGCTCAATCACGTGACTGACTTCGGCATTCTTGATTTCCCCTTCATCTATACCGACACCGCCAAGGTCGACGCCATGCTCGATGGTGACGTCGGCAAGATGCTGACCGACCAGTTACCTGAGAAGAAACTGGTCGGTCTGGCGTTCTGGGAGCTGGGCGAACGTAACTTGACTAACAACGTGCGCCCAGTACAGACGCTGGAAGACTTTGCCGGTTTAAAGATTCGAGCCCAACAATCGCCCCTGTTCCTCGAAGTGTGGTCAGCACTTGGAGCTAACCCAACACCTCTACCGTTTACTGAAGTACACACCGCACTCGAAACCCACACTGTGGACGGCCAGGAAAACCCTGCGGCCCTGATCCTCGCGTCAAAGTTCAATGAAGTGCAGAAATACCTGAGCCTTACTCGTCACAACTACAACCCGCAGATTGTCCTGATCGGTAAGTCGTTCTGGGACACGTTGAACGAAGACGAGAAAGCACTGTTGACTGAAGTCGCGCAGGAAGTGCGGATTGAACAGCGGCAGATTTCACGAGCCGCTGACTCTAAGGCGATTGCCGATCTTGAAAGCTCAGGCATGAAAGTCAACGAAATCCCCGCAGAAGAGCTTGTGCGCATTCAGCAAAAGGTTAGCCCCGTGGTTGACAAATACGCGGCACAAATCAATCCCGAACTGGTGAAAAAAGTCTACGAGGCCGTGGGTTACCGCCAGGAGTAACGACAGTCGCCACACGCTCGGCCCTGAGCTGAGCGTCGTCTGTCTATCAATCACAAGGAAGCACATCCATGAAAATTTCCGTCGCACAAATACATCCGGTTGCAGGTAATCCTGTACAAACTATTGAGAACGTCGCGGCCTTGTCCCGCCAGGCTGCAGAGAAAGGATCGCGCCTGATCGCCTTTGCCGAGTGCCTGTTAACCGGCGGTGCTTTCGACAGCCGTGAGGAGCTGGAAAAAGGCGCAATCACGCTAGACGCCCTCGCTCCCTTGCTGGAGGTGAGTGCGGAAACCGGGATCCACCTGGTCGTTGGTTTCTACGAGAAGCACGCCAAGTCGATCTTCAACACGGCCGCGCTTATCGGCCCAAAAGGCATTATTGGGCTGCATCGCAAACGTCACTTGCCCTTTATGATCGGTGACCGCTTCACCGACCGTCCTGAGGAATGGGCGCCGCCAGTCTTCGATACCGATATCGGCCGAATCGGCTTGGCAATCTGCTACGAAATCCGCTTCCCTGAAGTCATTCGTTCCTTGGCGCTGGAGGGGGCCGATATTGTAATCCTGCCTGCCGCTTGGCCTGAACAGGCGCGCATGCTCCCGGATATTTTCAGCACCGTACGTGCGGCTGAAAATATCGTCTACTTCGTCGCGCCAAACCGTAATGACATGGACGGTGGCATGCAGTTTATCGGCATGAGCCACATCATCGAACCCTCGGGCAAGACCCTGATCCGCGCTGGCGAGGACGACGGCATTTTCAGCGTCGATATCGACCTGGCTAAAGCACGTGACAAGTCGTTGATCCGCGATCCCGGCGTGTTCGAGATTCACCCCTTCCGCGACCGGCTACCAGAAACGTATCGCCTCTGAAGCCCCCATCACAGATAACGCAGGGTCAGGTAATTGCAATGCACACAAAAAACGCCTCACTGAAACACTCAATGGCCGCTGGACCGACATTCGGGATGAACATCTACAGCACCTCGTGTATGGCCATTGAAGTCGCGGGCAACTGGGGGCTGGACTTTGTTTTTATCGACGCAGAACACACTGCGCTGGGCGTCGATAGAGATATGGAGAAGTTGATACTGGCGGCCAATCACGCTGGCATCCATAGCTTAGTGCGCGTGCGTGGGACCCTTGAATGGGATATTCGTAAAGCCCTGGAAATGGGGGCCTCGGGGGTCATCGTGCCGCAAGTGCATAACGCCGCGCAGATGCGCGAGATCATCCGCTGTAGCAAATTCCCACCGTTGGGGCGCCGCGGCGGTGACAGCTCGGTTCGCTCAGCGAACTTCGCAGGTCCGGGATTTGACTGGACCCAGTACACCCAGACAGAAAATGCCCGTAGCGTGATAGTGCCCATGGCTGAAAGCTTTGAGTTCTTCGACAACATTGATGAAATTCTCGATGTCGAAGGCATTGATGCTGTGCATTTCGGGCCAGCCGATTACTCGCTGTCACGGCATTTGCCGGTGGACTATCGACTGAGTAATCCGGAAGTTCAGGATCGTCTCGCGTTATTGATTGAAAAATGTCATCAGCGATCAATTCAGGTCATGGTGCCCTGCTTTCCGGCAGACGCCGAAACGTGCGATACACTTTTGAAACTAGGCGGCGACATGTTGTTGATGGGCAGCGATCTCTCATGGCTGAACAGGGCCGGACAACAAATAGCCGAGATTCAAAAGTTAGTACAGACCTGACAACCCTTGCCGTAAGTCTATAAGTACCCACACGCGACTAAAGGCCGAAGTATTTCTTCGGCCTTTAGTGCACTGTCTGTCAGCCGTTAGTTCACTAAAAAGTTCTGACGCAACAAAGTTGCGCGGGTGAGTGCCACTAACTCATCAAGTTGCACATCAGGCCGCTCCGTTACATAACACAAACAAAACTTCGCCGATTCAATGGGAGGCGTACAGGGTAATATTTTCAGTAAATCCACCGCCAACATATCCCGAATCAGTGGCACCGGCAGAATACCGATCGCGTAACCGGAAGCTATCATCTTGGCGATAAACGCTAGGGAGTTACTGGAATGAAATGCCGCCGACACATTCCCCCCCTCTTTCAACCAGCGCTCTACTACCGAATACAACGTCGAAGGCGCGGAATGAGTCACGATCGGATGAGCGTAAGCATGTTCCGGTAGGAAAGCGTCGCTTTCAATGTCTAAGTGCGCAGCGGCCACCCATTGGAAAGTCATCCACCCTAGAAAGATATCAGTCACTTCATCTTTAGTGGTTGGATTGGTTAGAAGCGCCAAGTCCAGCTCGTGATCGTTGAGTTTCTGATTCAGCACTGCTCCGACATCAATAGTGATTTCAAGGATGATTTCCGGAAAGTGCGCTTTGAACTCGGCAATGACCGCCGTCAACCCGACCATCGCCGAACACTCATCAGCGCCAAGGCGCAGCCTGCGATTGTGTTTTTGCTTGGCCGCAAACTGCTCCAGCTTAACGCTGTTATTAAGCGCCAACTCTGCATGTTGCAGAGCGATCAAACCATCGGCGGTAATGACCATCCTCTGTTTGCTGCGATCAAACAGTTTCACGCTTAATAAAGACTCCATCTCTCGAATACGTGAAGAGATGGCAGGTTGGGTTAGATGAAGATGTCGAGACGCGGCGTGCACGCCCCCTAATCGGGCAGTCCAATAGAATGCCTCAATCTGCATTAGAGTAATTCGCATGATAAAAATTGTCCCGGGCTGGTCTCGTTGATTTTTATTATCGCGCCATAATCCTGCTTGTTAGGATGCGCTCAATCTATCAGACATTCATCCAAAACAAGAAAAGCCAAGCATGTATATTATTGAAGCGTTACCGCAGCAAGTCGCCAACGAAGCACTTTCAGTGCTTATTGCTGCCGAGCCAGCAACCCTTGGACATTTCATCACTAAGGGTATTTTAAGTACGCGAATTAAAGCCCACTTCCAAGATGTTCGGGCGGTGGGTACTGCCATTACCGTAAGAATGCCCGGTGCTGACGGCGGCATCCTGCACTACGCCATGGGTTGCGCCAGGCCCGGGGATTTCCTAGTAGTGGACCGCTGCGCAGAACAGGTCACCGCGGCCATGGGCGGCGCAATGGCCTACGCGGCCAAGCAGGCAGGCATCGCCGGGATCATCATTGATGGTTTTGTCACTGACTTGGGCGAGTTGCGAGAGCATGCAGTACCTATCTGGTCCTGGGGCGCCAGCGCGATTACCACTAGGGTCAAGGGTGAAGAAGGCGAGTTTTGTACGACGATCAATTGCGGCGGTGTGGTGGTTCACCCCGGTGATGCCGTGGTCGCCGATGAAAACGGCATTGTGATCTTGCCATCCGAGCAACTGCTCGCTTTGGCTCAACGCGCAATCGAATATCAGGAAAATGAAAAAATCACCTTGGCGCGCTTGGCAAACGGCGAGAAATTCCCCGATGTCGTAGGCTCCAGATCCATCATTGACGCGGCCATTCAAGACCGCACTTGACCACAAAACTACCCGATCATCACGCTCTTTCGTTTCTGCCATGTAGCCCCTCATAAAAAAACTAAAGGACTACCATGAAACCTCATCAGTTTGGACGCTGGACCCTTGCCACGCTCAGTGGCCTGCTCACCTGCGTTGCCTTGGCAGAGAGCGTGCCCCCCATGCACTTCAATGTGATTGGCGGTGGCAGCCATAACTACACCTACCGTTCGGTAGAACTGCCGTTCTGGAACAGCACACTGCCTGACAGTTCGGGTGGAATGCTGACTGCCCGTGTCAGAGGTCTTTCAGAGAGTGGCCTAAAAGGCCCCGAGATGGTGCGTTTGATACGCTCTGGGGCAGTGGAAATAGGTATGGGAGTGTTCGCTTTTGTCGCTGGTGACGACCCCTTCTTCGAAGGTATCGATCTACCCGGCATGGCGGCAGATATCGACACTGCCCATCGTGTCTCGAGCGCATTCAAACCGGTGCTGTCGCAACGCATGGCTGAGCACCATGGCATAAAGCTTTTAGCGACCATCCCCTATACCGCACAGGTGTTCTTTTGTCGCTCGCCAGTGTCGTCGCTAGAAGACCTGAAAGGCCGCAAGATTCGCGTACGTGGGCGCAATATGTCGGACATGGTCAAGGCACTGGGTGGCTCGCCCATGACGTTGCCGTTCGCCGAAGTCATCACCGCCATGCAAACTGGCGTGATTGACTGCGCCGTCACCGGCATTGGCTCAGGCAATGCAGCGCGGTGGTACGACGTCGCCAACCATCTCTACAACCTGCCAGTTGACTGGTCGATCGGTTTTTATGCCATCGGCCTCAAACGTTGGCAGGCCTTCCCGGAGCCGGTTCAACGGCTACTCGAAGAGCACTCGCGTGTACTGGAAGACCGAGCTTGGGAAGAAACTGCGAAAGAAAATCGCTTTGCCCTAGCCTGCAATATTGGGACTCCTGACTGCCAGATTCATCACCCCGCACAGATGCAAGTTCACACCCCGACAACCGCCGAGCGACAAGCGCTACAGCAGGCTGTGCTCAGCATCGCCAACCGCTGGGGAGAACGTTGCGGTGCGCACTGCGTCGAGCGTTGGAACGCCACCGCTGGCGCGGCTTTGGGTGTAAACCTGCAAACCCCCTGACAGGTTTCGTCGAACCGAACGCATTGCATGTTGAACTCATACCGCTCGCGGAGAACGCTTCAATGAAATCGGCTGAATCTTCTGCTATCAGGCTTGTAAACACGGTTGCCCGGCTCAGTGCCTGGTTAGGCGGTATTGCGCTAATGGGCAGCGCATTGATGATTAGCATTGACTTGATCCTGCGCAAGACGCTCGGCGTATCCATGGGCGGTGCCGATGAGATCGCCGGTTATGTCCTCGCCATCGTCAGTGCCTGGGCATTTCCCATCGCCTTGTTAAAGCGCTCACACATTCGGGTGGATATTCTCTACTCGCGCCTGTCGCCCAAAAGACGGATCGCGCTGGACTTGCTGGCCTTGGCCTGTATGGCCATATTCGTCTTCACCTTGCTGTTCCACACGGGCGGCGTGCTGTGGAACTCCATCGAGTACCGATCAGTTTCAACGTCGCCACTACAGATCCCGCAGTGGCTGCCACAGTCTTTGTGGTTTGCAGGCTATGTTTTTTTTGCCGTGACCCTTGTGGTGTTGACCTGCACCAGCTTGAGCCGTTTGCGTCAGCGGCAGTGGGCGTCGATCAGCGCGCTCATCGGGATCAACTCCGTCGAAGAGGACATTCAAGAGGAAACCTACCGCCCAGCACCGGGCTTCAAGACTTCGTCAGACACTGGAGAGCGCTAGATGCTGGCCTTTACTCTTTTTACTTTGTTGGCTCTGCTGGGTCTGAGCGTTGCTGCTGCAGTCAGCGTCGGGTTACTGGGTATGTCACTGTCAGCGTTTTTTTCGACGCTGCCCCTGAGCAGCGCCATGGGCGAAATCGCCTGGAGCACAAGCGCCGAATTTCTGTTGGTCGCTATTCCGCTGTACATCCTGATGGGTGAACTGCTGGTCTGTTCAGGCGTGGCCGGGCGCATGTATGGTGCCGTCGCGAAGTGGTTGTCGTGGCTACCCGGAGGCTTGATGAACGCCAATGTTGGCGCCAGCGCGTTGTTTTCGGCCACCAGCGGTTCCAGTGTCGCGACCGCCGCCACCATCTCGACCCTTGCCCTGCCGGAGCAGGAACGCAAGGGCTACCCGGCCCCGATGTTTCTCGGTTCGATAGCCGCGGGTGGCACGTTGGGCATTTTGATTCCACCGTCGATCAATATGATTCTATTCGCCCTGATCGCCAACCTGTCCGTCCCTAAGCTGTACTTGGCGGCGACCATTCCTGGGATTCTGCTGAGTTTCATGTTCGTGGCAATGATTGTCCTCACCTGCTTGATCCGTCCCGAACTGGGCGGCAAAAAGGAGCATTGCACGTGGGCTGAGCGACGGGCCAGTCTTCCCGACCTGTTGCCGCCCTTGGCGATTTTTACCTTGGTAGTCGGGGCGATTTACAGCGGCTTCGCGACGGCCAGTGAGTCGGCGGCATTAGGCGTGATAGCTGCATTCGGCTTGGGCCTGTGGCGTCGTGCATTTACTTGGCAAAGCTTGGGCCAAGCGTTTGAATCGACCCTGCGCACCACCGGGATGATTCTGTTTATTACCTTGTCGGCGTTCTTTCTGAATTTCGTGTTGTCGTCCATCGGATTGACCTCAACCCTTGTGAGTTTTGTCACCGAACTCAACATGTCGCCCATGGGCACGTTGCTGGCAATCATTGTGTTCTACATCGTTCTGGGCTGCTTTATGGACACCTTGGCCATGTTAATCACCACCGCGCCATTGGTAGTACCGGTCATCGTCGCACTGGGCTTTGATCCTTTGTGGTTTGGCGTGATCCTTATCGTCTTGTGCGAAATGGGCCAAATCACCCCACCATTTGGGATGAACCTGTTCGTGGTGCAGAGCATCCGCAACAAAGGTAATTTCCTCGATGTGGTCTACGGAGCGTTGCCTTTTTGCGCAGTATTACTGCTGTTGATCGCTCTCTTGATCGTGTTTCCCCAGATCGCACTTTGGCTTCCAACATTGGCCTGAGTCCCGCAGCTCACAAGATCCGTGCGTGAAAAGCAAAGGCCTGGCAGAGCGCTCCGCCAGATGTTCACACCGGTCTAAGGTTAGAAGGTACGGGGCGCTCGTTGGCTGCATTGACATGAATATCTCCAGTAAAAGTGGCGTGCTGTACTCAGTGCGCGGGCACGTCTTGGCGTTGGTAATCGCGCTTCACGCCCGACTCCAAAACGCTTCGGCTGATTGACTCAGTGTTGTTTTAGGGCGGGTTAGGTGAATTTCCAGCGGGATATCCCAGCTTTCATCGAGGGCTCTGACTAAGCGCCCGTCGAGGATTTCTTGCTCGGTCAGGCTTTTGGGCAACCACGCCACGCCTTTGCTCTCCAGCGCCATGGACATCAGCACCGCTGCAAGGTGGCTGCTAAACAAGGGTTTGAGGTGAAGGTAATCCTCCTTGCCGCGCAACCTATGGGCGACGATGCGACCCAACCCTGATTCATGGGTATACGCCAAGTAAGGCAATGCCGCAGCCGAGGTGCCGAACGGTGTGTGAGCACTGGCAAGCGGCACCAACACATCTTCGCCCACCGGCTTGCTAATGAACTGATCGGGTGCCAATAGCGGCGGCACATCGGGATGACGGTGACACAGCAAAAATTGAATTTGGCCATGAATCAGCATCTGCTCACAGACCGCCATGCTGCCTGAGTGCAGTTGCACAGATTCAATAGGCGCACCGTTTTCCGAGCTACGCAGCCACTTAGGGAAAAAGGTAAACGACAGCGAGTGAGTGGCGGCAAATTGCAGCGATCTGGCAGCGATTCCGGCGACTTCTTGGGCTTCATTGCGCATTCTGTAGAGCTGCCTGGCAGCCTCTTGGGCGCTGGGTAATATCTGCCGGCCTGCCTCAGTCAGCGTGGCGCCTTGAGGGGTGCGCACAAATAACTCGACTCCCATCCAATTTTCCAGTGAACGGACTCTGCGGCTAAAGGCTGGCTGCGTCACATGTCGCGCCTCTGCCGCCCGTACAAAACTGCCGTATTCGGCAAGCGCCGACAGGTCTTCTAACCAAACCAGTTCCAAAGGCCATGCCTCCTGTGCATAGGGTGCGGCATTAATAGCATTGGGCGAGTCATCGGGCAAAGCATAACGTGCCCTCACACACAACAAGAGGGACCCGTCATGCGCATCGTCGATATCCGTGAAAAAACCGTTTCCATTGCCTCCCCGATTGCCAACGCCTACATCGACTTCTCGAAAATGACCTGCTCGGTGGTGGCGGTCGTCACCGATGTAATTCGTGATGGCAAGCCAGTGATTGGTTATGGCTTCAATTCAAACGGCCGTTACGGCCAAGGCGCGCTGATGCGTGATCGCTTTTTGGCGCGTGTCAGCGAAGCGGATCCCGACACTCTCATCGACCATGAGAACAACAACTTAGACCCGTTCGCCATCTGGAAAACCCTGATGACCAACGAAAAGCCAGGCGGGCACGGTGAGCGCTCGGTCGCCGTCGGTACCCTCGACATGGCGGTGTGGGACGCCGTGGCCAAGATCGAAGGCAAACCGCTGTATCGTCTGCTGGCCGATCGCTATCGCGGCGGCGTGGCGGATGACAAAGTCTGGGTCTACGCAGCAGGCGGCTATTACTACCCCGGCAAAGATCAAACCAAACTTAAAGCCGAAATGCAGAGCTATTTGGACCGTGGCTACGACGTGGTCAAGATGAAGATTGGCGCGGTACCTCTGGACGAAGACATTCGCCGTATCGAAGCCGTGCTTGAGGTGGTCGGTGATGGTCGTCGGTTGGCGGTGGACGCCAATGGTCGTTTCGATCTCAAGACCGGTATTGCTTACGCCGAAGCTATTAAAAAGTACAACCTCTTCTGGTACGAAGAAGTGGGCGACCCGCTGGACTACGCGCTGCAAGCCGAACTTGCCAACCACTATGAACTGCCCATGGCGACCGGAGAAAACCTGTTCTCGCATCAGGACGCGCGCAACCTTCTGCGCCACGGCGGCATGCGTCCTGATCGTGACTACCTTCAGTTTGATTGCGCACTGTCTTACGGACTGGTGGAGTACATGCGCACGCTCAAGGTGATGGAAGAAATGGGCTGGTCCTCACGCCGCGTCGTGCCGCACGGCGGCCACCAGATGTCCCTGAATATCGCGGCGGGTCTGCACTTGGGCGGCAACGAATCGTACCCCGATGTGTTCCAGCCGTTTGGCGGCTTTGCGGACGGTATCCACGTCGAAAATGGCTATGTCGGTCTGCCGAACATTCCTGGGGTGGGCTTTGAAGCCAAGTCCGCTTTGTACGCCGTTATGCGTGAGCTGGGCGAAGGCTGATCAGCTTCGATCTGCGGCCGCTATCAATGGGGCCGCAGATACAGGCGTGCACCACTGACGCCTCCCACATGCCCATCACAACAATAATATGAGGTGCTCCCGTGGAAATTTCGAAGTCCCGCTGGTATAGCCAGCTGTATGTGCAAGTGCTGATCGGCATCGTGATGGGTGCCGCCATCGGTTATTTCATGCCGGATATAGGCGCTAAGCTCCAACCTTTCGCCGATGGCTTTATCAAGCTGATCAAGATGCTCTTGGCACCCATTATTTTCGGGACGGTGGTGGTCGGTATCGCGAAAATGGGCAGCATTAAAGAGGTCGGACGCATTGGTGTAAAAGCGCTGATTTACTTTGAGATTCTCTCAACCATCGCCCTGGTTGTCGGCCTGATCGTGGTCAATGTCGTCAAGCCTGGCGAGGGTATGAATATTAACCCCAGCGCGCTGGATGCCAGTGCTATCAACAAGTACAGCCAAGCAGCCACGGAACAAGGCGGCACCATTGATTTCTTTCTTAACATCATCCCTCACACCTTCGTTGGTGCCTTTTCCAATGGCGTCATGCTCCAGGTCATTCTGCTGTCGGTGCTGATGGGTGTTGCACTGGTTCAAATGGGCGAAACCAGCAAACCACTGATCAACACCATCGACTTGTTCCTTCAGGGTCTGTTCAAGATCGTGGCAATGGTGATGCGCTTGGCTCCGATTGGTGCTGGTGCTGGCATGGCCTTTACCATCGGCAAATACGGGATCGGCACCTTACTGTCACTCGGCCAGTTGCTGATTGCGCTCTATATCACCACCTTGATTTTCATTGTGGTGGTGCTGGGGGCCGTGGCGCGTTGGTCGGGCATGCCACTGATGCATTTTCTACGCTACTTCAAGGATGAAATTTTAATCACCCTGGGCACTTGCTCGACCGAAGCGGTGTTGCCACGCATGATGGTGAAGCTTGAAAAGCTCGGCTGCAAAAAATCGGTGGTGGGCATGGTCTTGCCCACGGGGTACACCTTTAATGCAGACGGCACCTGCATCTACCTCACCATGGCGGCTATTTTTATCGCCCAAGCGACCAATACACCGCTGACCTTTATGGATCAAATGATTCTGTTGGGCGTATTCCTGCTGACCTCCAAGGGCTCGGCTGGCGTAGCGGGTGCGGGGTTTGTAACGCTGGCGGCGACGTTGACCACCATCCACTCAATACCGCTGGTGGGTCTGGTATTGCTGTTGGGCATCGACCGTTTTCTCAACGAAGCGCGGGCCGTGACAAACCTGATTGGCAATGGTATAGGCACCATCGCCATTGCCAAGTGGGACAACTCATTCGATGTTCAAGCGTGCGAACGGGAAATCGCTGCCATGAAGCACGAAAAGGCACAAAGGAAGGCATTACTGGCGCAAAAATAACGTCTGAACGATCCTGCCGACACTGACCCTGCGGGGGCTGCGTATTACCGCAGCCCCCTTTGCCGTTGTATAGCGCTGCCGACCCAGCGACAATGCGGGCTCCGTAATCGCAAAACCCTTTGATGCAGAGTCGCATGACGTCTACCTGCTTTGAACGCTTTGCATGAGTGACCCGCTCCGGCCGAAAAGACTCCTCACCATGACCAAACGCTATGCAACTCTCGACGATGTGGCCAAGGCCGCAGGACTGTCCCGCGCCCAAGTGTCACGAGCGTTAAGTGGTAAGCCTGGGGTGTTGCCTCAAACCTTAGAGCGCATACAAGCTGTGGCCGCGCAGTTGGATTACAAGCCCAACTTGGCCGCACGCAGCTTGGTGTCCGCACGCTCCTCGATTGTCGGGCTGGTCATTGGCGACCCCAATAACCCTTTTCATATTCAGTTGGCGCAAGCAGTCGATCAGCATTTGAGCGCGGCGGGCTTCGACCCAGTGGTGTCATTGCGGGCCGTGTACATCGGCAGCAAACGTATCAACCACCCGCGAGTGACGACGATTGCCGTGGACGACGAGACTGCCGTGCGCATGGCCATCACGCATCTGATCAACCTTGGGCATCGACACATCGCGCATTTGGGCGGCGGCAGCGAAGCCTCGGCACGCCAGCGCACTCAGGTGTATTGCAAAACCATGCGTGAGGCCGGTCTTAAACCGCGCTTCTTTAGGGGCAGCCACGATGCAGCATCAGGTCGACGCGGGGTCGACCTGTTGTTTGCCGAAGGCCCGGCACCCACCGCAATCTTCGCCTCCAACGACTTTATTGCGCTGGGGGTTATGGACAGGCTCAAGGGCATGGGCCTGTCGGTGCCTGAAGACGTATCGGTGGTTGGCTTCGACGATGTCCCCGCCGCGGCCAGTGAAGTGTTTTCCTTGTCCACCTTGCGTCAAGACACCGATCAACAAGCGCGGACCGCCGTGGCAGCCCTAGTGACGTTGATCAACAACCCTAACACCGAGTCGACGCGCAAGGTGATGCCAGTGGAGCTAATCCTCAGGCGCTCATCGGCGGCCCCCAAGCGCAGCGCCGATTAACCACTGGGCTTACAACATACGTATTCATTTGACGCGGCAAAACGCCACATCTACCATCCGCCCCGTCAGTGACCTCAGCGGCTCCTCTCCCCTGGACGTTTGAGCGAGCTGTTTTTTTTGCAACACCAATGGAAGCGCTTCCATTGCACATTTCAGCGCCACTTTTGGCACAGGCTGGATCAATTGGACCAAGGAAATTGAGATGAAAAGGCGGAGTGTTCTTAAAGCGGGCTTGGTGCTGGTGGCAACCAGCGCCTTGGCCGCGGTGTATCGACCGGCTGGGGCCGCGTTGCGCGTATTCAACGGAGGCAACCGCTGGCATGCCAAGGAAACCCTGCCGCCTGTACCGGTAGACGCCAGCCAACGGATGTTTCTCACCGACAAGGAATTTGCCCAGATCAAGGCCATCTTTGATCGCTTGATCCCCGCCGATGACTTGAGCATGAGCGCCTCCGAGGCGGGCTGTGTGGTGTTCGTCGACCACCAATTGGCCGGTGACTATGGCAAAGGCACGTGGCGCTACCTAACCGGCCCGGAACAAAAAGGCACTGTGTCGCAAGGCGATCAGTCACTCGACGGCCCAGCCGATCTGTACCGCAAAGGCTTGGCGGAGTTGGACGACTACTGCCAGCGTGAGTTGAACGCTCCGTTCGAAGCATTGAGCGCCGATCAACAAGACACCCTGCTCGAACACATGGAAGCTGGCCATGTGGCATTAGCCTCCGTGCCCTCACAAGTGCTGTTCAAGCAAATGCTTGCCAACGTTCAAGAAGGCTTCTTCGCAGACCCGCTCTACGGCGGCAATAAAGACATGGTCGGCTGGAAAATGATCGGCTTCCCCGGCTCGCGTTATGACTACCGCGACTACGTCGAGCAGCGCGGGCAAAAGCTTGAGATCACACCGGTGAGCATCATCGGTCGCTTTTAACCTGTCACTAAAAAAACTAAACGCCGCCAAGGCGTAGCCTGATTTGGAAGTAAACATGACCTATACACGACCAAAAGCCGATGTCGTCATCGTCGGCCTAGGGTGGGCTGGCTCTTTAATGGCCGAGGAACTCACCCGCGCAGGGCTCAATACGGTAGCCATAGAGCGTGGCGTCTGGGAAGAAGCCAATAAAAACTACCCGCCCAGCATTGCTGCCGACGAACTGCGTTACGGGGCCCGCCGCGAAGCGCTAAAGCCACCTAGCGTAGAAACCCTGACTTTTCGCAACAACCCTCGCCAGACCGCATTGCCGGGCCGAGATTTTAATATCTGGCAGATGGGCTTCAGTGTGGGTGGCGCAGGCAAACACTGGGCGGCCAATGCTTGGCGCTTCAACCCCTCAGATTTCATCATGGCCACACGGGTCAAAGAGCGTTATCACAACATGCCGCTCGCTGATGGTCTGATCGTTCAGGATTGGGGCGTGACCTATGACGATCTAGAGGCGCATTACGACCGCTGGGAAAAAATTGCCGGGATCGCAGGCAAGGCTGGGGTCATCAACGGTCAAGCACAAGCAGGTGGCAACCCCTTCGAAGGCTCGCGCACCGATGAATACCCGACACCGGCCATGGCACGCTCGCATTGGAATGAAAAATTCCGCGAGACCACCGAAAAGATGGGCCTGCACCCCTTCCCTATTCCGGCAGGTACCCTTGGTGCGCCTTATACCAACCCGTTGGGCATCAACTTGGCGCCGTGTACTTACTGCGGATTCTGTGGGTTCTACGGCTGCGGCAACTGGTCTAAATCCTCGCCCAATGCCTGCGTGATCCCAGCCTTGGTGATGCGCAAAAACTTTACCCTGCTCACAGAATGCACCGTCCTCAAAGCAGAGAAAGCACCGGACGGTAAGACAGTGACCGGGGTCACGTTCAAGGACTCAGACGGTAATGTGGGCTTCCAGCCTGCTGACATCGTGGTCTTCTCTGCTTATCAACTGGACAACGTGCGCCTGCTGTTGCTCTCGCAAATCGGCACGCCGTATGACCCGGCAACGCGTACCGGCACCGTTGGCCGCGGTTACAACTACCAGACCATGTCCTACGGGTTCCTGTATTACCAAAATGAGCAGATGAACCCGTTCATTTCCACCGGTGCGCTATCAACTCAGATCGATGACTTCAACGGCGACAATTTCGATCACACCGGGCTTGGTTTTATTGGTGGCGCGGGTATTCAGGCGCTCTCCGACCAAGGCACGCCCATCAGCATGACCGACCGCGTGCCAACCGGAACCAAACTCTGGGGCTCGCAGTGGAAAAAAGCCTTCCAGCAGAGCTACCAAAACTACGCCAAGATCCAAGGTCAAGGCACCTCCTACTCGCACGTTGACGCGTACCTCTCACTCGATCCGACTTACAAGGACAGTAACGGTCAGCCCTTACTGCGCATGACGTTCGACTACAACGACAACGACCGGCGTATGTCGACCTTCGTCAAAGGCAAAATCGAAGACATCTGCCAACAGAGCGGCGCGAAATCCTGGGAAACAGTGTCCTTCCCAGACCAAGCTAACTCGCCCATGCGCGGCTACGACAGCTCGCACACCATTGGCGGTGCGGTGATGGGCCTTGATCCCGCCACCTCGGTACTCAACCGCTACCAGCAATGCTGGGACGTCCACAATCTGTTCGTCTGCGGTGCCTCGTCATACCCCAACAACGGTGGCTACAACCCTACCGGCACACTCAGCGCCCTAACGCTGTGGACGGCCAAAGCCATCATCAATGACTACATCCGCCAGCCTGGCTTGCTGACACGATAAGGAGATCGCAATGAGCACGTTAAAGACAGTTGCGGCTGCCGTCATTGCCTGCGCGGTAGTGGGTGGCGTGGGCTTTATTGCCTTTGCCGAGTACGGCCAGCACAAAAACTTTGCGTCGATCAGCGCCAAGGTGGATAGCGCCGACCCGGCCCAAGTCAAGCGCGGCCAGTACGTTGCGATCACCAGCGATTGTGTCGCGTGCCATACCGTGCCTGGCGGTCAACCGTATGCCGGGGGCTACGCGCTGCAAACGCCTTTTGGCACGATCAAAGCGTCCAACATCACCCAAGACACCGAGACGGGAATTGGCGGCTGGAGCCTGGATCAATTTGACAAGGCGGTACGCCATGGCATCGGTACTCACGGCTATCTATACCCCGCCATGCCTTATACCGCTTACACCAAGATGAGCGACCAAGATGTGGCTGATTTATATGCCTACATCAGCACCCTTGCTCCGGTTAAACACAAGGTCGTGGAGAACGAACTGCCATTCCCGTTCAACCAGCGCATGCTGCTGGCGGGCTGGAATCTGTTGTTTTTCAAAGATGAACCGTTCATTGCCACATCGGGCACCCCGCCACAGGTCGCACGCGGTGACTATCTGGTCAACGGCCCTGGGCACTGCGCAGCCTGCCATACCGCGAAAAACCTACTGGGCGGTGACGTTGCCGAGGCGTTGCAAGGCGGTACATTACAGGGCTGGCACGCTCCCGATCTCACCTCCAACCCGCATACCGGGCTTGGCAAGTGGAGTGACGAGGACGTCATAAGCTACCTCAAGACCGGCAGCAGTCGTCAGTCGGTCGCTTCCGGCCCAATGCTTGAGGCGGTGGAGAACTCCACCCAGCATATGAATGATCAAGACTTGCAAGCGATCACCGCGTACTTGAAAACCCTGCCATCGGGCAAGGCCGAAGTGCCGGTTGCGGTGGCTGCCAGCGACCCGCAGATGATTCAAGGCAAGCGCGTGTTCGAGAGCCAGTGCGAGGCGTGCCACGTGTCCAGTGGTGCGGGTGTGCGACGCATGATTCCCGAGTTACGCGGCAATGCGCAGGTTAACGCCAAGGATCCGGCCAGCCTGCTCAACGTGGTGCTGATGGGAGCCGATGCGCCGCTCACGGCAGGTAACCCAACCGGCGCAGGCATGCCGCGTTTCGATTGGAAGCTGGCCGATGAAGACATTGCTGCGGTGCAGACCTACATTCGCAATAGCTGGGGTAACAGCGCTGCAAAAGTAACGGCTGAACAGGTCAAGGCAGCACGTGCCGAAGTGGGTGCCAAGCCTTGGCTTGGGCACTGAATGAGGCCGTCAGCCGCGCTTAAAAACGCGGTACTGGCTAGCCGTTGAGGTCTGGCGGAGCGCTCCGCCAGACGTTCACACCGGTGTAAGGTTAAAAGTCCACCGACGCAGAAAGCTCAACGGTACGGGGCGCTCCCAAGCCCAAGCTGGACAGCAGCGGTGTGCCCCAATAAGCCTTGTTGGTCACGTTGGTGATATTACCGCGCAAGGTAACCGGGCGACTGGCGAAATGGGTGGCATAGCGTGCGCCCACGTCATAAATCGTGTGCCCAGGTATCGACTGCGCGTTATCGGCGCTGATGTACTGCTGGGACACGGAGGTTGCATTGCCGGTTAAGGTCAAACCGTCGAGGATGGGCGTGTCCCATTCCATACCCAGCTTGCCCTGCAACTTGGGCAAGCCGGTGGCGGTTTTGCCTTGGTTGACCCCGCCTGCGGTCTTCGTCAGCTTCGGGTCAACATGCGCTACGCCGCCCATGAGCCGCACGTTGTCCAACGGCGAGCCGAAAAAAGCCCACTCGATTCCACGGTTACGCTGCTCCCCACCAAAAGAAAAGACGTTGGTGTCGGGATCGGTGTAGCTGCTCGGACGTTTGATTTCATACAGGCTGAGGGTGTGGGAGAAGTCACCCAGGTCGACCTTCATACCGAGCTCTTTCTGCTTGGATTTATAAGGTGCAAACACATCCCCCGCATTCGCTGCGGTCATCGGCGCGGTAGCCCCTTTGCTCAAGCCTTCGATGTAGTTGGCGTACAACGAAACGTTGTCGGTGACTTTGACCAGTAATGCCGCAGCGGGTGTTGTCGCCGCTTCGTCATAGCGGCCAGTTCGCGCGCCGGTGCTAACGCTAAACGTGTCGGTCAGCACTTGCTGACGACGCACGCCAAGGGTCAACTGCACTCGATCCTCAAACACCGATAAGGTGTCCGCTACGCCATAACTGGTCAGGCGGGTTTCGGAGTGGGCAATGTACGGGAAGCTCTTGTCCGCTGTCGGGCCCCACACCGGGTGGTAGATATTGGTGGTCCAATCTGCACCCGGAACTTGCCGGCGTCCGAAGTCCTTCTGGGTATCCCCATAGTGCGTGGCATTGACCGACCACTGATGCTTGATCCCAGCGGTCTGGAAATGACCCTTCAAGCCCGCTTCGCCCGAGGTTTTCTCCAACTCCATCTTCAATTGGCCCATCGTGGTCTTGAAGTCGCCAGCTTCGTTGAACACGGTGGCCAACATGGTGCCGCTGTAGACGTAGCGGGTCCGGCTGCTGCCATAGGCGGCATACGCCATGAGGTTGTCATTGAGGTCGTACTCACCGCGCACAATCGCCCCTCGGTCCTTGGTTTGCACATAGGCCCAGTCCGGGTTTAACAGCGTGTCGGATTTCGGTGGCTTGGGCACTGATACGCCGGAAGCCAAGTTGATACCGCGGTTTTGTCCGCGAACACGGTCATCACTTTCATACAGATCGGCCGACAGACGAGCACGCTCACCGCGCCAGTCAAGACCGAGCGATGTCAGTTCGGCCTTCTGCTTTTGATCATTGACGGCGCCGTCGCCATCCCGGTAAACGCCGTTAAAACGAACACCGAATTGCTGATCCTCACCAAAACGTCGACCCACGTCCACGTGCCCACCGAACTGCGCATCGGACATGTAAGTTCCGGTAAAGCGCGTGAGTGGCTGATCACCCGCCCGCTTGGGCACCAGGTTGACAGTCCCTCCAACTGAACCACCCGGCGGCATGCCATTGAGCAAAGCCGAGGGGCCTTTTAGCACCTCAATGCGCTCGTACATTTCTGGCGAAATTCGGTAGTACGGCGCTACGCCATATAACCCGCCAATGGTCACGTCGCTGATGTTGCTGGCGAAGCCACGAATGGAATAGTTCTCGCTAAACGTACCGGTTAGGCCGTTGCTGAACACCGAAGGGTCGGTTGCCGCGATGACTTGGGTAATATTTTGTGCCTGCAAGTCGGCGATGTATTTTTCCGTGTAACTGACGGTGCTGAACGGTGTGTCCATGAAGTCCATATTGCCCAGCAAACCGACGCGGCTGCCGTAAGCAACTTGCCCACCTGCATAACTGGGAGGCAGCTCGGACGGTAGATCCATTTCGCCTTCCACTCTAGTTTCGGGGAGGGTCGAGACGGTCTTTTCTTCGGTGTCCATGCTCTGGGCATAGGCTGGCAAACCGCTCACGGTCAGCGCCATGCCGAGCAGCACTCTGTGTACGGCGTTGGCGGTGCGGTTCAAGGCAAAATCTGCGCGGGGTTGCGCATTGCAGGTTGGAAAGTGGCGTTTACGCACGCTAAGGCTCCGTTCAACTGGGTAGTTGCTGGTTGTTAATCTGAATGCAAAGGGTGTTTTTAATGAGAATCACTAGACGTTAAATATGTGCTTGGGCAAAGCCTTGCACGCCTCAGCGTTGATAGCCCTTTTCGACGTCTTCGATCATCAACTTCAAAGAAGTCGGGCTGGCGCCGGTCACGTACCACGCCTGGGCATCGGCAAAAATCACCCGGCCGTTTTTCCAGGCATTGGTCTGACGCAATAACGGGTTGCCCATGCTCTGGGCGTCCATGACCGGGCGGCGCTCCATCACGGCGGTGCGGTCGACCACATAAATGATGTCGGGGTTAGCGTGTTGAATGAACTCACTGGAAATCGGCTGGCCATGCAAACCGCTATCGACTGCCGTACTGGCCGGTTTCACACCCAATGCATTAAAGATAAAGCCGTAGCGCGAGTGCTCACCGAATGAGCTAAAGGCGCCGTTGTTGTGCAGCACGACCAGCGCTTTTTCCGGGCGCCCGGCGGTGAGATCCCTGACCTCTTGAACCTTGGCATCCAGTTCTTCAACCTGCTGCCGGGCGAGCGCCTGCTTGTCGAATAGCGTCCCAAGGGTCAACAAATGATCTTTGATGACCTCTATATGGCGCGCCTCACTGTCGCGGTAGTCAACGTCGAAATGCACCGTCGGGGCCATCTCGCTCAATGCCTGATAGTGGTTAGCCTGCAACGATGTCATCAAGATCAAGTCAGGCTTGGTGCCATGAACTCGCTCCAGATTGGGCTGCACAATCGCCCCCACGTCTTCGACACCTTGATCCTCCTTGTAGCGGGCCAGAAAGTGCGGAACAAAATCCTTCGGCATGCCTACCACCGGTATCCCTAGCTGGTCGAGAAAGTCGACCTCATTCATGTCCAGTGCAACCACCCGTTTCGGGGCACGCTCGATGACTGTAGTGCCCAGTTGATGCTGCACAGTCACTGTGGCAAAAGCGCCCTGCTCCGGCTGAGCGTTTGTGACGGCCTGTGTCGACGCTGCCGGCTTGTCATTGCAGCCTTGCACGGCAAGCGCTGCGGTTATCAGCAGGGCCAGTGGCCACAAGCGGTGTGTGTGATGCGCCATGAGGAGGGTTCTCTTTAGGGGTTGAAGTAGTTGCACAGACGACCGCGCTGCCCTTGGGTGATTTCAAAATCCAACCCATAGAGCTTGCTGAGCTGTGCCTCGGTAATCACGTGCTCCACGCCACCGGCGCAGTGCACCGCGCCGGCCTTCATCGCTACGATGTGGTCGGAATAACTGGCGGCGAAATTGAGGTCATGCACCACCAGAATCACCGTGCGCCCAAACTCGTCGCAGAGTCGGCGCAGCGCCCGCATGATCTGCACCGCATGCTTGATATCGAGGTTGTTCAGCGGCTCGTCCAGCAGTAGATAGTCGGTTTGCTGGGCAATCGTCATCGCCAAAAAGGCCATCTGCCGCTGCCCGCCACTGAGTTCATCGAGGTAGGCATGGCGCAGCGGTTCCAACGACAAAAATGCGATCGCCTCGCCAATCAGCCGCTGGTCCTCAGCAGTCAATACACCGCGACTAAACGGAAACCGGCCAAAGGCAACCAACTCTTCAACGGTCAAGCGCAGATTGAAGTCTGGCGATTGACGCAACGTTGCAACCCGCTTGGCGTACTCGCGCACAGCAAGACCCGCGACCGGGCGGCCGTCTATACGCACCTCGCCACGACTGGGCTCCATCAACCGCGCAATCATCATTAACAATGTGGTCTTGCCCGCACCATTGGGGCCTATCAGTGAGGTCAGCGACTTAGACGGAAAACACGCGCTAACGCCATCAAGAACGGTCTTGGTGCCATACGCCTTGTGAAGGTCATGGACAGTGATCATGGGGCTCCTCGTGAACGGACCATCAACATCAGGAAGTACCCGCCGCACACCAGATTAATAAGGATGCCGACCGTGGTCTTGTAGTTAAAAACATGCTCAACCAGCAGTTGGGCGGCGATAAACAGAGCCACCGCAATCGCGCTGCCGAGCGCCAACGTGACCCGGTGC
Source organism: Pseudomonas endophytica (assembly GCF_001411475.1). GTDB lineage: Bacteria > Pseudomonadota > Gammaproteobacteria > Pseudomonadales > Pseudomonadaceae > Aquipseudomonas > Aquipseudomonas endophytica. Next base: position 50,149 of record NZ_LLWH01000165.1, read on the forward strand.
CTGAAGGTTCGGGCAAGTGCATAGGTGATGTTCGCGACAAACACGCCCATGAACGCGGTGGGGCCTAACAGGCTGGTCGAAATGGCCACTAACGCGGCAATCAACCCCAGGTGCAGGCGCACGCTGCGCCGATAATCGACCCCCAAAGACATCGCCTGATCACGCCCCAGTGAGAGCACATCCAGGGTTGGCAAGGTTTTCAGGCCAACAAGGCAAACGGCCGTCACCAGCAGCCCCGAAAAGATCAATTCTTGAGGCTGTGCCCGGTTGAACGAAGCCTGACTAAACCCCAGTAACACAGAGAATTCGCCAGGACTGACCTTGAGCTGGACGAACTGAGTCAACGTGCTGATGACCATGGTCAGCACCAAGCCAATCAATAACAGGAAGTACACGTCGCTTTTACCGTCGCGCAGCAACCCGCGATGGATGCACCACGAATAGGCGAGCATCAGCAGCACCGACAGCAGGAAATTACCGGTACTGCCGAGCAGCACTGTGCTGTACGTCCCCAAAAACAAAACCAGCAAGGCTTGCAACAGCAGATAAACCGCCTCGTAGCCCATGATTGCGGGGGTCAGTATTCGGTTGCCGGTCAGGGTCTGAAAGGTGATGGACGACCAAGCAATGGCTACACCGCCGATCAGCATGGCTGTTAGCCGGGCAATCCGCTTGGGGATCACATAATCAACGTCCAGCCCTGACCCCAGGAACACAAAAACCAGTGCCAAAACGCTGACCACAAGCCAGGCGGCAAGCCGCGGATGCTGGCGGATCATCGGTGCCTCCAGATGATCAACCCAAGGAACAACACGCCACCCACGCTGCCTGCCGTCAGACCGATCGGCACCTCAAATGGGTAGATAATCAGCCGCCCAAGGATGTCGCACACCAGCAACAGGCATGCCCCCCCCAGCGCAACAATGGGCAACGTACGCCCCAAGTGATCGCCATAGCGCAGCGCTACAAGGTTAGGGATCACCAGCCCGACAAAGGGAATTGAGCCCACCGTAATCACCGTTGCAGAGACAGTGACCGCGACCAACAGCAAACCCAGCACCACGGTTGCCGTGTAGTTGAGGCCCAAGCTGGTGGCCATACCCTCGCCCATGCCGAGCACGGTAAACCGGTGTGCGTACAGGTAGGTCAGCGCCACAACCGGCAAGATCAAGTAGATAATTTCGTAACTGCCCTGCACCACCCGCGAGAAGTCGCCCAAGAGCCAGCCCTGCATGCTTTGCAGCATGTTGTTGCGATAGGCATAGAACTCGGCAATCGCGCTCAACACGCCGCCATACATCAAGCCAATGACCGCAACCAACACCGTGCTCTTGAACTGGATGCGACGGATCACCAGCACAAACAGCAACCCTGCCGCAAAGCAAAACACCAACGCGAACAGCATTCGAGCCGGTGCCCCAGCGGCAGGTGCCAACACCAGCGACAGCAAAATGCCGAGCTTGGCCGCGTCCAGCCCACCGGTTGTGCCTGGCTCAACGAACTTGTTACCCACAATGTGCTGCAGGATCACCCCGCACACCGCGAGGCCAACCCCGGTTAGCACTAACGCAGCCAGACGCGGCAAGCGGCTGGCCGTCAGGGTCAACCACGCATCGCCAGAGGTCGAAAGCAGGTCCGACCATGCCAATTGCCTGGCCCCTATCATCAGCGACGCTGCGCAGAGCAAAACAAACAGCCCACACCAACGTGCACGCATCAGGCTTGCTCGCCGTTAGAAGGCGCTGCAATCCGCCAGCCTTTGGCGGCTCGACGTTGCGCCAAAAAGTGCGCATAACGGCCGTGACTGGCGCGCAACAGCGAGGGCGAGCCTTGCTCAACGAGTTGCCCTTGATCGAGCACTAAAATCTGATCGGCCATCGACACGGTGGACAGCTGATGCGCAATCACCAACAGCGTGTGACCACCGCGCAATCTGGACAGGGTCTGGGCAATGACGTGTTGGTTCTCGGCATCCAGCGCGGCAGTGGCTTCATCCACCAGCAAAATCGGCGCGTTTTTGATCAACGCACGGGCAATGGCGATGCGTTGCCGCTCACCCCCCGACAGGCGCGCACCGCCCTCTCCCACCGGCGTGTCAATGCCTTGTGGCAAGCGCTCAATCAGCTCTGTGACCCCGGCCTGAGCGGCCGCATCCAGAATATCGACAAGGCTGGCGGCAGGTCTGCCGACGCGAATGTTGTCGGCAATGCTGCCTTGAAACAGATACGTGTCTTGATGGATCTGGCTGATATGACTGGCCAACTGCGAACTGGACATCTGGCGCACGTCCACGCCGCCAATCAGCACGCAGCCTTGGCTGGCATCGAAAAACCGCGCAATCAGGCGCAGCAACGAGGTTTTGCCCGAGCCGGAAGCTCCAATCAATGCCGTCATGCTGCCGGGCGCAATGCTCAAGCTGACATCGCGCAGCACCTCTGGCTGATCGGGCGCATAGCGCAAGCTCACCCCGCGCAACTCAATCGAGCCCGATGCCGGGGCGTGTGGCCGCTCGGGTTCAGGCAGCGGCGCGACCGCCAAAATACGCTGCACTTCTTCAAGCTGGCTGTCTGCACCGCGCAGTATCTCGGCATAACTGGCCACGTCGAGCAATGGGTCGATGTAGCGACTGGTCAATACCAGCGCAACCACCACGGCGATCACTGAGCCCGCATCCTGTGCCATGCCCAATTGTGCGTTCAGCCAGAACACAGCGGCTATCAGCAATACCGCGAACAGGGCTTGCACCACCCAAGCATTGAGCACCACAGAGAGTGTTGACTGGTAGATCAGGCGCATACCGGACTGGCGTTGCCGGTCGATGGCCTGCTCCAGCCACTGCGCACCACCGCCTTCACCGTTAAAAGCACGCAGCACCGACTGAGCCTGGGCAAACTCAACCATGCGCTGGCTGGTATCGGCGAAATGGCGTTGGTAGGTCTGCTCAGCGCGCCGCCCCAAACGTGCCGTCAGCCACAGTGCAGCCAGCAACATCGGTAGGCCCAACAGAGCGATCAGACCCAATGGCCAGTGCAGCACACACAGTGCCGCCACGATCACCAATGGAGTTACGGCACCCGTGATAACGGGGGTAAAGACATGCGCTGGCAACTGCGCAACAGCCATCATGCCGTGGGTAATGACATGCGAAAGTCGGCGGGTATTGTGCGCCGTGAACCAGCCCAGCGGCAGGCTGGCAACATGGTCGCCAAGACGCTGCCGCGCCCCCTGTAAAATCGCCACGCCCACCGCCACCCCAGCCCTGTCGACTTGACGCCGCCAAGCCCAGCAGGCGACCACACCGACCACTGTCAGGCTGAGCCACAGCGCAGCACCGCGCACATCGCCCGCCAACAAGCGCCGCATCACCGGCACCAACGTGGTGAGGGTGAACCCGCCGAGCAAGGCATACGACACGGCCATGCCCAGATAACGCCGCAAGATCGGCGCATCATCGCCCAATAATTGAATCAGGGATTTCAGCATGGTTGCACCGCCTGTTCTTGTGCCTGCGAGTAACCACCCTGCGCCCACAAGCGGGCGTAAAGCCCTTTATGGGCGAGGAGTTGCGGGTGCGTCCCTTGCTCATGAACCGTGGCGTTATCGAGCACGATGATCTGGTCAGCGTGCATCACGGTGTCCAGCCGATGTGCGATGACCAACAAGGTGCGACCTTGGGCAAAGCGTGACAGCGCATCTTGGATCGCCACTTCGCTTTCGGCGTCTGCTGCAGCCGTGGCTTCGTCGAGTACCAACACCGGCGGATCAAGCAACACAGCGCGGGCGATGCTGACACGCTGCTGCTCGCCGCCTGAGAACTGCGCATCCTCGCCGACTACCGAGTCATAACCGCGGGGTAACGCCAAAATTCGCTCATGGATATTCGCGGTGCGGGCGGCCTCCTCGATCTGCTGTTGGCTGGCTGAAGGCCGCCCCAGTGCAATGTTGTCGCGCACACTGGCATGGATCAGCCGAACCTCTTGCAAGACAAAACCTAAGTGTCGGTACAGGCTGGAAGATTCAATGTGGCGCAGATCCACGCCGCCCAAGGTGATACGTCCCTCGGTCGGATCAAAGAAGCGCAACAGCAGCCGCGCCAAGGTCGACTTGCCTGAGCCGGAATAGCCCACGATGGCTGTCGTGGTGCCAGGCTTGAGGGTAAAGCTGACGCCTGAAACCACGCGGCGCTCGGCGTCATAACCGTAGCCCACCCCCTCAAAACACACTTCATTGCCCTTGGGCGTTGCTTGCACATCCGACGCCGGTTGCTCCAGCACCGGGGTGTTCAACAAAGTCTGCACACGCTGCGCAGCGCCGGTCGCGTGATTGAGGTCATGGGTGATGTAGTGCAGCAACAGCAACGGCCCACACAGCCCCGGCGTGACGAGGGCAAACGGCAACACATCGATCGCCCCCATCCAGCCCAAGCCCACAAAAAGGCTGCCAAAGACCAACACCACGCCTAACACCGTGACCGGCGCAACCAGCGCATTGGCATTGGCCATCGGTGCCACCAAGGGCCGCGTGAAGCCGACAAAGGCCTGAGCGAAGGCATCCACCGCTTCGCGATAACGGCTGTGTGCCTTGGCGTTGGTACTGAACGACTTGACCACCGCAATGCCGTTGACGAACTCAACCACTGCGTGGTCAATGCGCCCCATCCCGGCTGCGAACGCCTGCATGTTCGCTTCACTGGCCTTCATGGCCTTGGCGAAGAATAGGAAGAAGCCAGGAAATGGCAGAATCGAAACGAGTGCCAAGCGCCAGTCCATGGCGAACAGGTAGATGAGTGAGATTAAAATCGCCCCCACTGCGCGCCCCAGCGTCGTATAGAAATGCGCGGTCAGGCTGTGCAGCGTATTGATATCGTCCTGCATCGCCCGCTTGACCTCACCCGAGGCCCGGCTGGTGAACCAACCCAACGGCACGCGGCTAAGCCGCTGAGCAATGGCTATGCGTAGTTGATGGGTCAGACGGTTGTCCGCCAAGTGCGCAAGCAGCTCTGCGGCAGATATCAGCAACACACCCACGCACAGGCTCGCTACGCCAATCAGTACCGACCACCACACCCCGCTCATGGCACTCGTCTGTTCACTCAGGGCGAGCTTGGCAATGTGCGCGATAGCAGCCAGCGGCACCATTGTCAGCATGGCACCGGCTGCTGCGAGCAGAGCGGCCATGATCAGTCGCCCACGCACAGGCTTCAGCAGTTGGCTGAGTGGGCCGCGCACTTTTGGTTCGGCCGAGGCCAGGTCAGGAGAGTCCATCACAATAAAGCGTCCAGAGTGTTAGGAGGGTTGCAAGGCACTCGCCTTCCTATGCGTAATACACAGGCTTTCGAGGCAGGCAAAACGGCCGGGCAAACGCTAATCTTAATTAGTTGCATGACTATAAACTAATTTGCGAAATGCTGACAAGACGGCTACAACACAGTCATCACTGTTTAAGGATCTGTTATGACCGCGCCACAACCGCCCGCCACCCGAGGGCGTCCTCGCACCATCACACGTGAACGCATTGTCGAAGCCGGCATTAAGATAGGGCTGCCGAGCATCACCTTTGTCGGGGTTGCCGCTGCACTGGGTGTCAGCCACATGGCGCTCTACAAGCACGTAGCGAACCTCGAAGCGCTTAAGAGCATGGTCGCTGAAGAAATCTTCACTCGCTGGCAGATACCCAAGGCCGACGCTGCGCCGCGTAGCGAGTTGAAGGACTACATGGTGGTGTTCGCCGCCTCAGTGCAGGTGTTCGTCAAAGCCCACCCTGGGCTGACGCCGTATGTCATCCGCAGGCTGGCAGCGACCCAACCGATGCTGGCCAAAATCGACGAGCATCAAAGCCATATCGCCGAGGTCTATGGTCTATCAAAGGATCACGTACGCTGGCTGCTGGCGACGGTGGCCTTTCACGGTATCGCCGTGGCCGACACCGTGTATTCGGTCACTGGTCGTGAGCCGGTGTTGGACGCAGATAGCGCCGCTGAGGAAGCCGAGATGGAGGCCGAACTGGCTCATGGCATGCACGCACTGATCGTCGGTGCACTGGTTTTGCTCAAGGAGTGGGTATCAGACGCGGCGCAAGACCCTGTCAAAGATTTTCAGTAGGAGAAGTGACAGCCGACGCCATTCACGGCGTCGGCACACGGGCTGCGGCCTAGCCCCCAATCGGGCAATCCACCAAGATCTGCAAGGTCTGTTGCGAGCAACGCTCTACTCGCGCCTGAACCCCATAGACGTCGGCAAACAACTGCGGGGTCAGTACTTCGTGTGCGGCACCAAAGCCCATCACTTGGCCCTCACGCAGCACTGCAATGTTGTCGGCGTAACGCGCTGCCAAACTGATGTCATGCATCACGATGACCGCGATTAATTGGTGCTGACGAACCATGCCGCGCACACACTCCATGACCCGCAATTGATATCTCAAGTCCAGTGCGCTGGTGGGTTCATCCAACAGCATCACGTTGGGGCGACGGGCAATCAGTTGCGCAAGGCTGACCAATTGCCGCTGGCCACCGGACAGCGCATTGAGCATGCGATCAGCCAAGTGCTCGATGCCAATGCGCTGCAAAGCGGCATACGCCTGCTCGAGGTAATCGCCACCGCTGCCACCGACGCGCAAAGCCGCCATCACGCTTTCAATCACACTCAAGCCCAGCCCAGGCGGCAGGTGTTGGGGCATGTAGGTGATGAGCCGCGCGCGCTCGGGCACAGACATCGCCGTCAGTTGCAGGCCCTGCAAACTCACCGACCCCGTGAGGCGCTCAAGCCCCGCCAAGCCGCGCAGCAAGGTCGACTTGCCAGCACCGTTGGGCCCAATCAACGCAGTCAGCGTGCCAGGCTGCAACTCGGGTAACGAGGCATCATGGATCACTGCGCGACGACCATAAGTCACTTGAGCGTGGCTGACGACTAAACCTTGGGCGCTCATAGTTGCCTGCCTCGTTTGAACACCAGCGCCACGAAAATCGGCACGCCCACCAGTGCAGTGACGATACCCACCGGCACGATCACGCCGGGCATGATGATTTTGCTGACCACCGACGATAATGACAGCAGCAACGCCCCCACCAGCGCGCTCGCGGGGAACAAAAATCGTTGGTCTTCGCCAATCAGGATCCGCGCAATGTGCGGGCCGACCAAGCCGATAAAGCCAATGGTGCCGACAAATGCCACCGCCGTCGCAGACAACAAACTGATGCGCAGCAGTGAGAAAAACCGCAATCGCCGCACGTCAACGCCAAAGCTTTGCGCACGGTCTTCGCCCATGCGCAGCAAGGTCATGCGTGAAGACGCCTGCAACGAAAACGGCATGATCAGCGCCATCACTATGGCCAGAATGCTCAGTTTGTCCCAGTTGGCCCGTGCCACGCTGCCCAAGCTCCAGAACACCAGTTGTTGCAGTACATCTTCGGTGGCCAGCAGCTGCAAAAGCGCCACTAAGGCGTTACAACTGAAGACCAGCGCAATGCCAAATAACACCAGTGTTTCGACTCCAGCACCCCTTAATCTAGACATGCCATGCAGTAAGAACATCGAACCGCAGGCAAACACAAAGGCTGATAGCGCGACCAACGAATCCCGGCTCAACAAAGCGCTGCTGACCGGAAATACGATGATCAGCGAAGCGCCCAGCGCTGCCGCTGAAGACACCCCTAAGGTAAAGGGGCTGGCCAGCGGGTTATTGAGAATGGCCTGCATCTCAGCCCCGGCCAATGACAAGGCCGCCCCGACCAGTACCGCCATCAGCGCATAGGGCAAACGCACGTTCCAGATGATCACCCGGTCTGTCACGGCTAAGTTTTGCGGGTGCAGCAAGCCGTCGATTAAGGCCCCTAAACTCATCCCCGAAGAACCGGTAGACAGGTCCAACAGCACCGCCGCGACCAACGCAATGCCGATCCCGACCAATAAGCTCACGCGCCGCGCCAATAGGCGCCGATAGCCGTGGCTGGCAGCCACCACGGCGGGGTTCAAGTGGGCGGTCATTTTTGTTCACTGACCCAGTATTGGCCTGCCAATGGCGTACCGAGAAACTGTTGGTTGATCACTTGCAGCGTGTGCTGCGGATCAAGGGAGGTAAACTTTTCAGGGTGAATCCACTTGGCCATGGCCTCTATCGCCAAAATGTTGTACGGCGAGTTGTAAAAGTCATGCCACAAACCGTGCACATTACCTTCGCGTACCGCGCGCAGTTGTGCGAACTCCGGGCGGGTCAGCACGTGCTTGAGGGTGTCCTGCGCGGTGGCCTGGTCAACTCCAGCGCCCAGCACCACACCGGGCTTTTGATTACCGGTAATGATGTAGATGTCCGGATCAGCCTTGAGCGCATATTCAACGCTGACGTCGCCCAGCGCACCCGGCACCACACCCGCGGCAATATTGCGCCCGCCGACCAGCTTGATCAGCTCACCCATGCCGCCCTTACCGGTGGTATGCCCTGGGTTAGCCCAGACTCCGGCCAGCAATTCAAGAAAGACGCTGGGGCGCTGGTTATCGTCGATCACCCCAAGCGTGTCAGTGATGTGGTCGACATGTTCTTGGTAGAAGCGCAGAAAATCTTGCGCTTGCGTTTCTCGCCCAAGGGCTTTGCCCAGTGCGGTCATGCTGTCATGGGTGCCCTTGACCGGATTGACGCGAAAGTCGACAAACAACACCGCGATACCGGCTTTTTCCAGAATATCCGCCACTGGGCTGTGTTCAGTCGGACCATGCCCGGAAATACTGAATACCGCCAAATCCGGCTTCAACGCCAGAATCTGTTCGGCACTGACGCTCTGCTCCGAGGCTTGGCCAATCAGCGGAATGTCTTTGACCTCGGGAAATTTTTTCACGTAGGCGGCATAGGTATTAGGGTCCAATTTGTGCAGATCGTTTTGCCAGCCCACAACACGTTTAAACGGCTGGTCACGGTCAAGAATGGCCAACGTCGATATCAACCTGCCCTCGCCTAACACAACGCGCTGTACATGATCAGGAACTTCGACCACACGCCCGAGCACATCAGTCACTTCTTTGGCCCAAGCCGACGACACCATGCCGAACCCGCCGACTATCAAAACAATCAGCAACGAACCTATACGTGAAAGCGTTTTGGACACGATAAATCTCCCAATTAATGAAAGGCTCATACGTCGCTCCAGCGGCGCAAGAGGTTGTGATACACGCCGCTCAATTGCAGCAACGACTCATCATCGGCCTGTTGCGCAGTTAAGCGCGCAAGGGCCACATCCATGTCCAACAAAAGGCTGCGCTGGCTGTCTTCGCGGACTAGGCTTTCAACCCAGAAAAAAGCCGCCATTCGCTCACCACGAGTCACCGGGTTGACTTTGTGTACGCTGGTGCCGGGGTACAGCACTAAATGCCCGGCGGGCAACTTGACGCTGCGCTCGCCAAACGTGTCACGAATCACCAGTTCGCCACCGTCGTAACGGTCGGGATCGGTCAGAAACAAGGTCGCGGACACGTCCGTTCGTACCCGTTCGCGAACGCCCTTAATCCCGCGAATGGCGTTGTCAATGTGAAAACCAAACCCTTCGCCAGCGCTGTAACGGTTGAACAGCGGCGGGTAAATACGCTTGGGCAGCGCCGCCGACATGAACAACCCATTGTCGGACAACCGCGCAAGAATCTGTTGGCCAAGCGCACTGCCCAACCCCGAGTCCTCGGCCAGTTGCCGATTGAACTTGTCACGGGCCGAGCGCTGCCCGGCCGTGGCTTTGCCATCCACCCATGGTTCGTTCAACAGCCGCCGGCGCATCTCGCTGACTTCTTCGGGGCTGAACACGTCGGCAATTTCAATCAGCATGGGAGGCCCCCGACCCCGGCCGACTTAAAAGTCATAGTCGATGCTGGCGGTTAAGGTGCGCCCAGCGCCTGGCACGCCATACAGCTGGAAACCGTCAAGGGAAGCGCCGATGCGGCTGAAGTAGAACGTGTTCAACAGGTTGTCGACGTTAAGGTTGACCGTGGTTTGGCGATTGACCTTGTATTGCGCGGCCAAGTAATGCACCCAGTAACCAGGGGCTTTCTCTTTGTCGCGGGTGTAGATCGGCAACACACCGGACGGGCCATCAGCGTTACTGCTGTTGTTGTTCAGGCCGCCCACGTATTTGTTATCGGTGTAACGCCGACGCCCGACGTAGTTGGCGCCGTAACTCACACTTAAATCGTCGGTAAAGGCATAGGTCGTCCACAGATTGGCCGTCAGGTCAGGCACGTTTTTCGCTTCTTGGCCTTTGTTGATGCCTTTAGTTTGATCGCTTTTGAGGGCCGAGAACCCGCTGTAGGCGGTCCAGCGATCAGTCAGGTTGCCTTGCAGCCCCAACTCGATACCATCGACGCGTTTAGCGGGCAGCGCACGAACTGGTGAAGCTTCGCCTTCGGTGTATTCCCAAGAGTTCTCCAGCTCGGTGCGGAAAATCGCCGCCGTCACGCTGATGTCTTTATTGAACAGGTCCCACTTGGTGCCGAGTTCATAGGTTTTGGATTTAGCCGGTTTGTAATTACCGGTACTTGCCGCGCCGTAGATTTGGTTATTGGTCGAGGCGCCAATCGCCGAGGGCTGCGCCGACTCACTGTATGACGCGTAAATCGTGCCGTTTGGCTGCGGTTTAAAGACCACACCGGCTCGCCCGCTCCAGGCGCCAGAGGTGTCTTTGATGTGTGACTGACCACGCTGTGTCGTCTCGGCCGTCCAATGGTCGTACCGCAGCGAGCCCATTACTTGCCACCACTGATTAAGCGTCAGTGTGTCGGCAACGTACAGCCCAGCATTGTCGATACTTGAGCGTGGCTCGCCGACTCCTTTGGTGGTGTAGACCGTCTCAAAGTGGTGCTGCGGGTCGCCCATATCAAACGCCATGTCGGGTGCCGGAACCTTGGCATTGCGATCCAGACCGCCGTAGGTTTCGTGGTAAACATCTAGCCCGGTGACCGCTTTATGGCTGATTGAGCCGGTGTCAAACGCAACGCTTAAGTCGGTCTGGTTATCGACAATGGTGTAGCGTTTGGACAAACCATAATCGCTGCCACGCAGCACCCCATTCGCAGTGCTGCCATTGTTGGTGTAGTCGGTGTAAACCTTGACTCCGTTGACCGTCGATACGGGGCCGACTCCCACGTAACCCAATGTGGCACAGCGGGTGCCAGCACAGGTTTTGGAGCCATCAGCGTTGGCAGAAAAAAAGCGTGCCGGTGACAGTACGGCAAAGTTATCGGTACGTTGCCAGCGCAGCTGGTTAGTCAACAGCGCACCGTTGTCAAAATCATGTTCCAGTCGCCCGGTCAACGAGGTGGTTTCGGTCTGCTGGGTGTACAGACTAGCGTCGCCGTACCAATTATTACGCTTCACGCCGGGCATGCGCTTGCCATCGTTGCCGCGCAAAATCGGCAACCCGCCATCAGGGGTGTTGTCGTCCTTCTGATAGTAGAAGTCCAGGTAAGCCCGAGTAGGTGTAGACAGCCCCACAGCCAGCGAGGTGGCAATGCCCCAGCGGTCGTAGTCCACCGTGTCGCGTTCGGCCACCTGATTTTCATGTTTCATCAGGTTGATGCGCACGGCACTGGTGTCGTTTAGCTGATGGTTGATATCCGCGGCCAAACGACGATAGCCATCGGTGCCAATACCCGCCGAGACCCGATTCACATCGTCTAAATGGGCTTCTTTGGTCACCAAGTTGACGCTGCCCCCGACGGCCGAAATACCGGATTCAATCGCCCCGGTGCCTTTAAAAACTTCAGCTTGCTGTACGTTGAACGTGTCATTGCGGCTCGACATGCCGGCATCACGCACACCATCAACGGTCAGGCTTTGCTCAGACGAAAACCCACGAATCGAGAACAGATCACCCCAGCCCAGATTGCCCTCCCCGGACATAAAGGTGATACCCGGCACATTGCGCAGAATCTCTTGTAAGGTCTGCGCGTTCTGCTCTTTAAGCACTTGTTGCGGCACGATGGTGATACTTTGCGGGGCATCAAGCAGCGGCGTCATGACTTTGCGCGATGACACTTCGTCAACCTTAAACGGTGAATCGTAGCTACCCTCAACACTCAATGCTGGCAGGGTCAGCCCCGCCTCAGGTTGCTCGTCTGCACGGGCGCCGGTGCTGAAAACGCCGAGCGCCATCACGCCGATAAAGGGCGCTAATGTCGTGTTCAACGCATAAGGGGTATTGCGTACTAACGCCGCATCAGGTGACGATGACATCGGACTTTCCTTAATTACAATGACTCGCATTTAGATTCGCCATTCTAAAGAGCGTCACCCAAAGCCATCGCCGGACTTTGTATTGCTGATGCATAAAAATGGAACTCACAACATTTCATTACATTTCGCCTAATCCACTGCGGAAAAATCCGCTATTGCAGAACCTTTTCCAAGGCCGAGTCGAGCATCCATGTCCAAGCAAGATCACGTGTTAATCGTCGATGACGACCCCGAAATCCGCCAATTGCTGGGCGAGTACCTGCGCGATGCCGGTTACCAGACCTCAACCGCCTGCGATGGCAAAGAGATGCACCGGCGCTTGGAAATGAATGTCATCGACCTGATCGTGCTCGATGTGATGCTGCCCGGCGAGGACGGTTTGAGCCTGTGCCGAACGCTTCGCGTGTCTTCGAACATACCGGTCATTATGCTCACCGCTCGCGGAAGCCTGATTGATCGCATTGTTGGGCTAGAGATCGGTGCCGATGACTACTTGCCCAAACCGTTTGACCCACGCGAACTGTTGGTGCGGATCAAAGTGGTGCTGCGCCGGGCACAGAGCTTTCCAGAACGAGCACGAGTCGATGAAGCGCCTCATGTGAGCTTCGATGGCTGGCGACTCGACACCCGTGCCCGCCAGGTGCTGTCCCCCGACGGCGTGGTGATCAGCTTGGGCAACTCAGACTATCGCGTGCTGCGCTTATTGTTGCAGCACCCTAACCGCCCGCTGAGCCGTGATTTCCTGCTCAACCACGTGTTCGACAAAGACAGCACGCCTTTTGACCGTTCGATTGATGTATGCGTCAGTCGCTTGCGTCAGCAACTGACACCCGAACTGATCAAAACGGTGCGCAACGAAGGCTACATGCTCACCTCAATCGAGGTGACAAGCGAACCATGAAGCTGATACCGCGCACGCTCTATGGGCGATTAGTGATCATCCTGGTCGTCGGTATGCTGGCTGCCCAAGTTGCAACCAGTAGTATTTGGTATGACGTGCGTCACAGCCAGGTACTGGAGATCCCAACTCGGCTGATTGCCGCTCGCTTGGCCGATATCGTGCGTGTGTCTGCTTGCGATCCGCAAAACATTACCCTGCTGCTCAGCCACTTAAACACCGCAGACTTTCAGCTAAGTGAACTGAACGAACCTCTGTCTGCCCCCCAGAAACTCACACCACAGGGCCAAGCGACTGAAGACCTGCTAAAAAACTTGATTAACCAAAAGTCTGGCAACCAGATACCTCTGAGGTTACTCAGCCTGACGCTGCTCGATCAACAAGGCAAAAAGGCGGGCGTCGACACCCTGTTTGGCTCAAGCCCAGTGACCGGTCAGTTCAGTCTTGAGCTGCGCTTGCCCGATGGCCGCTGGTTGCACGTTCAAGCCCGTGAAGATCAAGGTTGGACCAGCCTGTCCCCGGCTGACGTGATGCTCGATTACTTTTGGCGTATCTATCTGCTGCGCATCATCGTGTTGGTGATCATTGCTCTGTTCGCGGTGCGCCTAGCCATCCGACCGCTGAATGAACTAGCACAGGCCGCACAAGCGCTGGGCAACGATATTCGCCGCAAGCCACTGGAAGTCAAAGGGCCGGTCGAAGTGCGGCGCGCTGCCGAGGCGTTTAATGCCATGCAACAACGCCTACAGCACAGCCTGGCAGAGCGCACTCGGTTTCTGGCGGCGGTGTCTCATGATCTGCGCTCGCCTATTACCCGCCTGTGTCTGCGCACAGAAATGCTCGATGACGAGCAGCAAAAGCAGCGCTTTCGCAAAGACCTGGCTGATATGGAAGGATTGGTTTCGACCACGCTCGAGTTTGTCAGCAGCGGCGAAATCAACGAGGCTCGGCAGAACATCGACCTCAACGCACTGTTACAAAGCTTGCAGGCGGATATGCAGGACATCGGTGAACACATCAGCTTGGTCGGACGCGCCACACGCCCGGTATCTGGCTACGCTCGAAGCCTCAAACGCTGCGTGCAAAATCTGTTGGAAAATGCCGTACGTTACGCCCGCGATGTCCAAGTGATTGTCGAGGAGCTGCCTGAGCAGGTGGTGATTACCGTCAGAGACAGCGGCCCCGGTATTGCCCCACAGCAACTGACTCAAGTGCTGGAGCCCTTTTACCGCTTAGAAGTCTCACGTAACAGCGACACTGGCGGTTACGGGCTGGGTTTGAGCATTGCCCATACCGTGGCAACCGCGCATGGCGGGACGCTAGTGCTGAACAACCGTCCACAAGGCGGGCTGGATGCGGTCCTGACCTTAGCATCGCTGGGGTCGTAGTCGCTGAAGAGCGCTCTTCAGCGACGACAGAGTGGGCTGTGATTACACACTCAGGCAGCCGGCAAGACTAACTTGGCATCTTGCGGGCCAAGCGCTTGCAGACGCATAAATTGCTCGCTAATGGCCGTAATCAGCTCAGCGTCAGCTACAGGGTCCAGCCCAGGATAAGGACGACCGTTGTAGTTGCCGTTGTAGGTCAAGACCGCTTCAATGTTCCCCGATGCTTTGAACACGTTACGGATCAACTGACTTTCTTGATCTTTGCTATCAGCGCAATACAGTGCGTAGTGCAAGGCCAAAGCACTGCCAAACTCTAAAGCGCTACTCTCAATTCCATGTTTTTTAGCCAGATCTATGCTGCGGAAAATCCGCTCGTTACGCTGTAGTTTGCGTAACGGATCACGACCCACGCGGGCACACGGGTCTTTGAACGAGGTGTTGCATCGCTCAAGAAAGGTTTTAGAAAAATCCGCAACCGCCTCTGCCATCTGCGGGTATTCGGCCACCAGCGCCGGCCCCACTTCCTGATGAATCAAGCGCTCAGCCAAAGCGCTGACCCGCGCATCACCCATGCCCTGCCCCAACCATGAGTAACCCAACACCTTGGCGTACCAAGCAATAATCGCGTGCGGACCATTCCACAGCAGGTTTTTCATGACCTGCGTTTGGGTGATGTCATCCACGGTTTTGACTTGCCGCAGACGCTCCAACAGGTTGCTGCAACGCTCGGCATACAGCGGCATGTCCGACTCGCTGTTAAACAAAATCAAATGCAGTTGGCTGAGGGCGTTGCTCGACTGGGCGAACGGCCGAAAGCGCGCGATCAAACGTTCATACTCCGGCACCGGCGTCTTGGGTGAGGCTTTGCGCACCCCAGATGACTCGGTCAGGCTGTTCTGGAAAATCTTCGACTTGATCCGCAACTGCCGCACCAATGCCTCATTGGAGAGCTTAGAAACTATGCGACTCACGACCGTCTCAGCGAAGTGGGTGTTATCCAGAATCTTCTGAGCCATCTGCGGTGAAACCAGCAAGGCCAACTGCGCTTGCACTTGGCTGCGTACAAACTGCGCCCCGCCCACTTTATTCAACACAATCAAAATGGTCAGTTCGCGCCCACGTCGCTCATAGCGGCGAATCAGCCCTTTAGCAATCACAAGCGCCTGATTGCGAATGGCCGGCTCCGGCAGGCTAAGGCCAACAATTTCGGCGGCGTCGTACATACGGATCACCGCTTCAGCGTCGTCCATATCAATCATCTTGAGATTGTCGATGGTCTGATCAAATGACGTGGCGCCATATCGCACGCTGAATCGGCCGAATGCATGAATGGTTTCTCGTAACATCCGCGAGCGGGTCGCGGCAATAATTTCGCAAGGTCGGGTGTAGCCATCCCAGTGAGAAAAGATCTGCGTTAGGTAACCGCCGCCCATGGCGCCAAACCCATGAATACCGACGCTGAATTGGTTAAGGGCCTGCGGGAAGCTCTCAGTCAGCTCAGGTGTTCCGAGATCGGGCATGCAATCATTCAAGTCGCCTAAAAATCCGTGCATGCTCTGGTAAGCCTTTAAGGCCCCAGCCTTAACCTCTGGCGCAGGCGGTTTGATGTCTTCAATCAAAATCGGTTGCCCCTCGGCGCGAATCGCCGAGAGCATGCCGTTTTCAGAGTCTTCAAGCATCAGGCAATGCTGCGCCAGGCAATTAAGCGCGCTGGCCGCCGCCAGAAAAATCTCAGGATGAGGCTTACCCTGTGTCACTTCATCACCGCATACGGTGACATCGAAATACTTCAACACATTGGCGTTGATCAAGTACTCCTCAGCAATCGCACGACGGCTGGACGTGGCAACCGCCATGGTCAAGCCGTACTTGCGCAGGCGCTCTAAGACTTCGAGCAAACCGTCTTTAATTGGTACGCCGTGGTCCCGCACATACGCCAGCTCTAGTTCATCAGCACGCTTACGGACTTCGGCGTAGGGAAAGTCTTCGCCGTGATTAGCTTTGGCCAGTGCCTCGGCTTTTTTGGCGCTCAATCCTAGCGAGCCAACCAAGGTTTCTTCGCTCAGTGGCGTACCGTAAATCTCCGTGGCTGCTTGCTTAAGGGTTTTAAAACGCAGGCGTTCGGTGTCAAACATGGTGCCATCCATATCAAAGATGGCGCTAAAAATTCTCTTGCCCTGGAAATAGATCATGGAGGTGTTATTCCTTGTACTGCGAGTGCTTCGCCGTCCAGATACGGGTACATGACAAAGCACATGTGTTGGCTTGATGCTGACGTTTGTCAGGCATAGCGCCCACATTGAGAAATTCAGATATAAAGCCGGACAGCAGCACACGTCGCTAAAAACGCACGGTGGACGCTCCGGTGGGGCGAGTGGTCAGAAAAAATTAGGCGGAGGGATGTAACAATGGCGCCAGTTAGCGCTGCTAGCTGAATAACTAGTCGAGAACCAGGGTTTGATGCGGGGTAAAGCGTGATGTGCAATGAAGCAAGTTGTAAACCCTGTGGTTGCGCGAGCGCTCCCTTTAAGGTGAGGCCCACATTGCGCATTCAGGGAGGCGAAATGTGAGCCGAACTGGCGATTGATACGTGTGCTTCCGTCCATATGGGGTTGTAATTTCCTGTAATACTCGTGAATACCTTTTTAGCTATAACGCATTTGAGCCGTCTAAATCAAGGTTCGTCTGTTTGTAGCCGCCAAGGGGCACTGCTTTTTTGGCGGTAACGCGACGCTGGCACAGCCCCAGTACGCGGTATCCGTTGCACCACAGCTTGTCGGGCGAATCAAAATGCCTTATCTGTAACAAGCAGCGACATCTCCTCGCACATATTGGGCTACGTCTGGCTTTTAAGGGCGTCGGCCCTTGGTAGCTTCAAAGCATCCAGTGGATTGTCCACTTGGCGCTCAGGAGCTTGCTCGCAATGCCCGACTCATCTTCTCTGTTGTTTACACTTATCGACTCCGGACAACCCCCGGCTCCAGGCAGGTTTGACTTCAACACAACAATGGGATTGCTACATCTGCAATCGGTCTTCGACATCATTCGCTTAGCCAAAACTGAATTTATCCAACAGGTAGCTCAATACTGTGATGACGATGCTGGGCAGGCCTACGACAACGCCTGTGGATATGCTGCACAGTTGGAGTTCCTGCACCGCGAACGCGCATTGTCCGATGAAAGCAACACTCGCAATAAACGCAGCCTTAATAGCGAAGCACCGACCGGCCCCACTTATGCAGCGTTGTTCAAAGAAGATTGGAGCAACCTCTGTGAAACATCTTCCATCGCCGCGCTTGACTCACCAGCAGCTTACTTGCGGGCTTTATACCTGTTTGCGCTGCAAGTAGAGAAAACCGGAAAAGGGACCGGCAAGCGCATTGTCTTGGAAGCGCGCCGGCCCACGCTCAAAGACATGGTGATAGACAGCACGAGCCTCACCAAGCAACTCCCCATGCTGACCATCGTCAATGAGACCTTAAACAAGCATTTGCAACCCCACCTGGACAGAAACACACACCTTTACAGCAACAAATCAGTCAATGAAGTGCTAGCAATGACTCGCTACCCCTTCGAGTTACCCTTTGATCTGGCGCACCAGCAATGCCTACTCGGCTTGAGCGCTAATAAGCCCAGTTTGGGTGAGTTGAACTATCGGTTGAGTCTGAAACTACCGACCGGAAACTCGTCCGAAAACAGATATGGAGTCATCCAACACCCAGCCTATGAGGCTCAACTGTTGTTATCCGGTTTAAGCCCTGAACAAATAACCTTGTTAATTGAGCCGTTGTGGACAGAGCAGAAATCAGCATTCAAAAACCACTATGGCAGCGATGAAAGAGCGCTCACACAACTGGCTCACTTCATGCTACAGACCGGGCTAAGCACCGACCAAGTAGATGAACTGCTGGCACGGGGTAAATACCGGCCACAACCCTCATTAAATATACGGCCCGCGCTGCTGGGCACTGATCACACCAATCTAGATGGCGCTCGCTTCATCAATACCTCGGGCGAATCAACACCGCGCATAAACTTAAAGACTAATCGCGATGGCCAAGTTGAACTGCTGAACACCTCTGCACAGCGCTTCGATCGGTTGCAGCGAATGATTCGGTTGCAGCGTTGGCTAGACTTACCGTTTGCACAACTGGACAACCTGCTATTCAGTGCTTGGCGCTGTGAAACACAACCTGACGAGACGTTTCAGGTCAATGACAACACCTTGCGCGCACTGGGTATCTATCGCCACTTAAACCGCTGTTACGGCCTTAAGGCTGATGAGTTTTCGGCGCTGCTCTATCGCTTACCGACCCATGCGATTGGCAACAACGACAGTCTGTTTGATCGAGTCTTCAACCGTGGGCAATTGCTTAACACCCCCTTTGAACTTGATGGCCTGCCTCTGGAGACGGATGCGACAGATATTGCTACACAGACCGCTATCTTTCAGATCTGCGCAGGGCTGGGGCTCAGCCATACCGCTGAGTCTTTCGGTGTCGTGGCCGCAGGTGCGCGTCACTACAACGGTGTCCTCAACAAAGACCTGACAACACTTTCATCTTTTTACAGACAAACGCGTATTGCCAGCCTCTTCGGCCTTTCTGTCATGGAGTGCGCTCAGTTAGCAGAGTTGTTGGGGGATGCAAGCACCAAAGAACAATGGGTTAAGCCCAGCTTGCGTCCCTCTGGCCAAAATTCCCCTGCTGACTTTCTTGATCTTTTGATGCAAATGGACTGGGCAGTCAATTGGTTAAAACGCAACGGCACCACCGTGCAACAACTGCGCTATCAACTCTTACTAAAAAAAAGCACGCCGTATACGAGCAAAGTAAAAGAGCAGCTAAAACTACTTGAAGAATTGCACAAGGAGTGTCAGGCACGACGTCTAACTCCAGAAGATATCGAGGCTATAAAACTTCCTAAAGACTTGGTCAACAAACTGCCTCACGCTGAATTCTGGGGCTGCGTGATTGCTAGAGGAATAATAAGAGAACTGCCACTATTGCCACCACAGGCTTCATTGGAAGTGCTTGAAAAAGCGATTTCAGCCGCAGTTGATAACCATGTAGAACTCAGCGTAGAACCCGCACTTAACACACAACTAAAAAACCAAGTAAAACGACAGCTCGAACCCGTCTTAATCTCGGCCTACCAGCGTTTGCAGCCCCTAAGAGCGCGCATCGAACAACTGTTCAAAGACACTTCACATGGCAACGATGCAGAGCAAGCGTTAAGGCGTACGTTCAAACATGTCACTTACTTACTCGGGCGCACACTTGATCAACCGTTTCCACTCCGGCGATTCAAAAAATTACTGCTTTCAATCCCCGATGCTGAAACCACATTACAGTTGCCGTTAACTCGCCAAACCCTGCAAGCATTTTTGGTTAATCCACACTGGCTGGACAACGAAAACAGCCAAAATTCGATGCTTAACTTCTCGTTTAGCACCCTCTTCCTATTTAAAGAATTTAATCACTGCATCAACGCTTACGGGCTGACCCAAGACACTCTACTGAGCTATTTCGACGTCTCTAATCCGATCCCTGTCGTCGGCGAGTCCGCCGATTTATCAACGCAGTGCAATACCTTGCTGGGGGGGATGCTCGCATGGGACACCCATGAAATTGAGGCTCTGGCTAATCGTTTACCTTTGCGCAGGGTGCGCTCCATGAGGGAGTTGGAGTGGGTGATGCGTGGCCATGAAGTCGCTAAAGCCACCGGCCTATCGTGCACAACCCTACTCATGGCAACCGACTTACACGCACAAATCGCCAGCGCTGATTGGATCTTGGTCGGCAAAGCCGTCATCGCGGCACAAAAACAATAAAGTTTTTTTACCGAACCGTTCAAGGAATGATCATGTCTCCCACAATCAATCAGCAACTCAATGAAAAACTGCGAGATGCTCAACTTGCCTTCTATCTCACCCATGCCGTCCCCGAAGATCCAGTGTTGCAGAGCCTTGGGCAAGTACAGGTACTCAAAACGGCTGACGATCTCTATAGCTATTGGCTAATGGATGTTCAAGTTAGTCAGGCGGTCCCGACCACTCACGTGGCTTGCGCGATTTCCAGTGTGCAGCAATATATAAATGGCATCTCATTAGGGCTTGAGCCAGGCTATGAAACCGAAGGAATGTCTCACGCTCAACTGGCAACCTGGCACGACAGGTTAGGTACCTACTCACTCTGGCATGCAAACCAGCAACTGCGGTACTTTCCATCCTCATTTTTAAATCCAGAACTACGTATCAACAAGACCGAAAATTTTCAAAAAATTGAAAACGATATTAATCAGTGCCGCATTAAATCAAACACTATTTTGTCCGCCGTACAGAATTATCTGAGCCGCTTCGAAGACATCGCCAACCTGACCACGCTCAATGGCTACATTGATGGCAACATCAATGAAATGGCCGAGAGTACCTATTACTTTGTGGGGAAATCCAGGGCCGAAAACACCTACTACTGGCGCTCGCTCGATATGGCCAAACGGGCTTTACGTCTGCCGCAAGAAGGTCAAAAAGCTTCGAAACAGGATACGCCCTTAGCGTCTGCATGGTCTGACTGGGAGAAAATTCCACTGCCCGCTTCGCAGATCATCCCGGACCGAAGTGTGCGCCCGGTGAGCTTCAACAATCGGGTGTTTATTATTTGGGCTCAAGTCATAAGACCCACCCCTTCGTTCACGACTAGTACTCAGTACTTCTCCGCTGAAAAAACAGATAACGGCCTTGAAAACAAAGCGCGTTTAGAACTCGAACGTAAGAGTAAATACTCCAAAATTAGCCTCCATTACATCTATAAAAAATACGATGGCAGCTGGAGCATGCCATGCGTTTGCAGCGATGATTACTGCGCCTTGGCGATGGGGGCCGAAGAAATCATTGACGCCACAACGACCATTGCCACGCTAGACTCAACGACTCAGCCTGAGTCACTGTTCCTGGGTTTAAGTATCAAAAAAAAATTGCCGACTGCAACCAGCACCGTTACTGATATTAAAAGAGATTTTTATCAAGCCGTTAGGCTCGATCTGCAATTTAGTATTGAGCGTCTGTATTCAGTTGGAACAGTTGAAGACTTCTTTCCTTGGCCACATCAACGTGAGGTTGCCAAACGCTATTTTTCAATTTTTGGCAATCACAACCATTCGAATTTGAATTTTCATGCTCCCGCCAGTCAGACCGCGGAAGTCACAGACTTTATAAACACGTCACCTCACACCGCACTGAGTTACTGGAACCATGAAAACAAACAAAACCATATCAAAGACTTCACCAACACTGGCGACTTAACGTTTAACACTACCACGTGCGCACTGGAATTAAAGTCTACCCTGACGGCCGACTTCCCTAGACATCAAACCCTTTCATTTAGAGCCAGTGACCCAAACTTTGGGCTTCATATAAAGCTAATAGTCATCTTTAGCACCGATCATCCGAAATATATCAACTTGGCCCAAGGGTCCTTCGTCGAACTCAGAATAGTGCCCATTACTAATTTGTCGTTGCGCAGTTTGACTTTTACTGATTCAACAACCAACCTGACGCTGTCCGATTTTATCAAACCCGCTGACGGTACCCATGCACTCAATTTACCGATGGACTGTCAAGCTAACCTTGCAACAGTCTCTTTAGAGAAATGCCAGATCGACCTCACTGTATTCACTCATCTGTTCAACGCTCACAACACGGCGTACTCGATTAATATCGGAGTTGAATCAGGTGCGGCCCCAAACTCGTTTACTTTCGAAAATGCAGAAACTAACGCTTTGGAGCGTGCGTACAAGCACATCGTCCTCATACCTCTAGACAGAGAAACTCCAAACCCGCGAAATATTTACCGTGCTAATACACTGATTCTTGGTGAATCCGGTGATTCGCGCCGCTACCTGCCAAACACCTCGTCTGAGCTGAAAGCGGAACAGTCAATCACAGCTCAAATTTATTTAGACCCCTTATCGCTTCGACCGTACGGAGAGTCGAAATCTCCATTGCCCACGTCTTCTGCTCAGGCACAACTCACCTTTATGCACGGCGTGGTCATTCTTGAAATTGATTTGAGTGATTCGCAGTCCTACTTACGGGGTTATGCACTCAAGGCGCTAACCGTCACATTGGATAAAAATGCTAAAACTATTGTTCCAATAGCGCCAAGACTCAAACGCATTGCGTCAAAGGTCCATGGCGCGATCGAGTACATTGATTTTAGCGGATCAATGATTGAATACAGTGATTCTCCAGATCAACTGAAGGCTCGCGCACCTATTCGTATGAACACCTGCTTTGCTGCAACATTGACAAAAGCGGCCAGCGTCAGCCTCGACGCGGTGTTCACATTAACGTCTGAAGCATGGTTAGAACCTTCTCTGACGGAAGAGGGTCCTGATGAACCACTGGATTTCCACGGTGCGCATGGCAAGTACTATTGGGAACTGTTTCTGTATCTTCCTTGGCTGGTCGCCTATCGCTTGAACTTGGAGCAGCGCTATGCAGAGGCCCAGACATGGCTGCATTACCTGTTCGAACCGGGAGGTAAAACTAACGCTGATGGTGAAGGCTCCGATTACTGGAAACTTAAAGCGCTCTCAGCCCCCGTCAGAGAACTGAGTTATGTCCTTGATAGCCCTTACGATCCGAACCAAATAGCCTTAAGCGCCCCTATTCATTTTCGTCAGGCCTTATACCAGTTGTATCTGGATATTCTGATCAACCAAGGCGATGCCGCTTACCGGCAACTAACCCCCGATAGCCTAACCGAAGCCAAGCTCTGGTATGTGCGTGTCAAAAGACTGCTCGGAGTAAGGCCAACCCTCACAACGATTGATCCGTGGGCTGCGATCACCCTTGAAAAGCTGAGTGCCACACCGTCCAACGAACTGCGCAATTTAGAGGCACGCCTCAGCCAGAAACAATCAGCACTGGCAATTCTGAGTCGCTTTCCCACCAGCGACAATCTGGCTGCACTCACCACTGACACACCCTATTTACGGCGACCTTTAAACCCTGGCCTGATGACACGCTGGGACAAAGTTGATAGTCGGTTGCACAATCTACGTCACCATCTGGACCTGTCAGGCAAGCCGCTGCAACTTGCTTCGTATGCCACGCCGCTTTCGCCTCACTTGCTGCTGGCATCGGCCGTTCAAGACGGCGGCAAAGGCAACACTGCGGCCTTAAGTACGCAACAAGCTATGGCCGGGCATTACCGGTTCCAGGTGATGCACGCCCAAGCAATGATCGCTGTCGATAACTTGATCCAATTCGGTAATACCCTGCTGTCGTTGCTCGAGCGTAAAGAGCAAACAGAACACGTGTCCCTGCAACAGGCCCATGCATGGGACCTAAGCACCCTTGCGGTAGGGCAACAGACTCAAATGCTGCTCGTCGATGACAATAACCAGACTGCCTTACGCGCCGGACGTCGAATGGTGGAAGGCCGAGTCAAGTACTTCGAAAAACAGCTTCAGGAAGGTATCAACCCAGGTGAAAGCCGAGCCACGCAGGAGCATCAGGAGAGTGCGGCCTTAGAAAACGGCGCCTATGCGGCGCAAGCTGCTGCCGGGCTGATCATGATGGCCCCTAATATTTTCGGCACCTCCAACGGCGGGATGCGATTGGAAGGTGTCATGCATGCAGTGCAGGCGACTATCCAAGGTGCCGCCCACATCAAACGCTCCAGTGCGTTTCACCTTGACCGTACCGAGCAATTCAATCGCCGTAACCAGGAATGGTCGTTCGCTTTAGAGCAAGCCAAACTGGAACTCAGCCAAATTGATGTGCAGCTTAAAACCTATGCGGAACAAAATAGAGTCACGCGTTTGCAACTCGTACAGACTCAAACAGCGTTAGCCCAAGCCAAAGCGACCTACGAAATACTGAGCAAACGCTTTTGCAACGCTCAACTCTATCAATGGCTCAATGGCCAGTTTTCTACCTTCTACTTTCAAGCGTATGACATGACTCATTCGCTGTGTTTAGCGGCTCAAGCCTGCTGGCAGTACGAGCGAGCTGAATGGGACATAACATTCATTCAAAACACCCTGTGGAACTATCAGTACAGGGGGTTGGCTGCAGGTGAAGCACTCAAACTCAATCTGCTACAAATGAATGCTGCATACCTGAAAAACAATTCGCGGGCACTGGAGATCAGCAAGACTGTTTCACTGCGAGGGCTATACGACAAAGAGCAAAAAACTAAGGAGACCTTGCGAGCCCAAAATTCGCAGAGCACCGATGCACCTAAGGAAGCGACGAAGAATAAGGAGTGGACCAAACTACAGAGTCAGCTCAAAACCGAAGGCACAGTTGATTTCGAACTCACTAAGGCACTGTTTGATGCCGATTACCCGGGACATTACCAACGGCGGATTAAAAGTATCAGTGTGTCACTACCGGCAACATTGGGGCCGTATGAGGACATTAGGGCGACGCTGACCCAGACTTACAACATGATTCAATTCTCCGAGAAGTCTGAGGACAAGATTGAGAACTTACACGTCAATGAGCAAATTGCGCTGTCGACCGGGCTCAATGACAACGGCCTGTTCACCCTCAACTTCGATAACGATGAGCGTTATTTACCTTTCGAGTACACCGGGGTCGTGTCTCGCTGGCAACTGGCATTCCCAAATCATGCAGATCAGACCAGCCTGCTGGACTCTCTGACTGACATCATTGTGCACGTGCGCTACACCGCTAAACGCGCAGGAGGTAGTGCATGACCACTCCAGCAAACCAGACCCAAGTGCAGACACCGTCTCTGCCCAAGGGTGGCGGCGCCATTCAGAGTATTGGTACCGGTTGGGGCGCCGTTGGCATGACCGGGCAGGCGTCCTTCGACCTTGCGCTACCGCTGTCTCCCGGTCGCGCTTACGCTCCGTCATTGAGCCTTAGTTACCGCAGCTCGCTGGGCAATGGCCCGTTCGGTATGGGATGGGGGTGTTCTGCAGGCGCAATCGTACGCAATACTCTTAAAGGCGTACCGTCATATACCGAACAGGATGGGTTTATCAGCGCCAGCGGTGAAGAAATGTTCGCCGAGCAAACTGGCCAAGGCGTTACCACCACTACGGTGACTCAGTACAACGGTTTAACGCTTAATAAGCCGCATACCGTGGTGCGCTATTTTCCGCGCATTGAAAGCACCTTTGACCGTATCGAACATTGGTCTTCGAGTGAGGACACAGCGGGTTTTTGGCTGGTACAGAGCGCAGACGGCAGTGTCCACTTGTTTGGCAAAACCTTAGCCGCACGCTGCTCAGATCCCGCTGCTCCAGAGCATGTCGCACAGTGGCTGCTTCAAGAAAGCCTGAGCCCTCACGGCGAGCATATTTACTATCACTACAAAAACGAGACGCTCACTTCAGACCCGAGCCCCCTGCGGGACTTTCGCGCCCAGCGCTATCTAGCTCGCGTGTGCTACGGCAACCTCAAGCCGCTAGAGCATCTAATGCTGTGGAACGTTGAGGCTGCGGCCGATAAGCAATGGCACTTTGAGTTGGTGCTGGACTATGGAGAACGAGCAACTGCACTGACTGAAAAACCTACTTACCTAGAGTCCAAACCTTGGCTGACGCGCGAGGATCCGTTTTTCAGTTATACCTACGGCTTTGAAATTGGCAGCCAACGTTTGTGCCAGCAGATGCTGATGTTTCACTACTTCCCTGAAGAGCCGGACATGGGGCCAGACCCGGTACTGGTCCGGCGTTTGTTGTTGCAGTACCACTGCACCGAAACCGGTGGCAACTTGCTACAACGCGTCTGTAATCAAGCGTATGACGCTACCAATACCGCCGCAGACTGGCCGCCGTTGGAACTCACCTACAGCCCTTTTGCTCTGGTGATAGCACCTCAAAAATTTCAGCCGTTCGACGCATTAAAGGTGCCTGCCAGCGAGCGAGGTTACCAGTTGGTGGATCTGTACAGCGACGGTTTGCCGGGCGTGCTGAGTCGCACCGATAAAAACTGGTACTACCGCGAACCGCTTAGAGCCGAGCCTTCTCTCACCCCTGACACGGTGAGTTACGGGCCGGCTCAAGCACTGGCCAGAATCCCTATTGCAGACCAGTCCCAACCCACGTTGCAAGCACTTGCCGATTTGAACGGCGATGGACAGTTAGATTGGGTGCTTGCACAGCCTGGCATGAGTGGCTTTTTTACCCTCAACCGTGATCGGAGCTGGTCTGGCTTTGCGCCCTTCTCAGCCCTGCCCCAAGAGTTTTTCCACCCCGAAGGGCAATTGGCCGACTTGATGGGCAACGGTATTGAGGACCTTGCCCTGATCGGCAGTCAAAGCGTGCGGTTGTATATCAATCAGGGCAGCGCGGGGTTTACTAGCGGTCAACAGATAACCCACGCTCAAGACGATGATGCGCTGCCGCAACCCGGTAACTCGGCAACTGAACTGGTGGCTTTCAGTGATGTGCTGGGCAGCGGGCAACAACACCTGATCCGTATCCGTCATGACCGGATAACCTGTTGGCCGAACCTGGGTCGCGGGCGCTTCGGCAGAGGGTTTGTGTTCGCCAACCTACCTTTCGCCTACTCCACCTTTAATCCGTCATGCGTCCTACTGGCCGACCTAGACGGTTCTGGCGCGGTAGACCTGCTTTATCTCAAAACCGATGAAGTGCTTATTTTTCTGAACCGTTTTGGCAATGGCTTGCAATCGTCACCTACCCGCCTGAAGTGGCCGGAAGGCGTGCGTTACGACCGTTTCTCTCAGGCCAGCACTGCAGACCTGCAAGGGCTTGGCTGTTCCAGCCTGATTTTGACCACGACTCACCCCACGCCGCGACACTGGCGTTATGACTTCGTCAATCAAAAACCCTACCTGTTGATTGGAACCAACAACAACATGGGCTCTAACGCGACCCTAAGTTATCGCAGCAGCGCCCAAGAGTGGCTAGACGAAAAGTCAGAGCGGCGAAAGGCTAATAAACCAGCAACGAGCGGCCTGCCATTCCCTCAACATTTAGTTAACCAGCAGCAACAACTCGATTTAATCAGCGGTAATCGAATGACCCAACAATTCCAGTACCGCGAGGGGTTTTACGACAACCGCGAGCGTACGTTCCAAGGCTTCGGCTTACTGCTTGAAACGGACACTCATAGCCCTGAGGGTGTGGCCTTAGAAGCCGAACACACTGAACCCTTAATGCGTAAAACCTGGTTCCACACGGGTAAACACGTTGATATGCCACGCTCTGACTACAACACTCAAGATAAGAGCGCTAAAGCGCTGGGCGCAACATTGCTTAGTCGTTTGAACCCACACGGTCAGCCAGATACGTTAATCAGCACACCAACTGAGGTAACGCGGCGCGAAATGAACAAAGCACTTAGCGGATCGCCGCTGCGTGAAGAGATCTACGCCGCCAACGATCCGCAGTCGACAGCGGTTCCTTACTCGGTCAGCCAGCAACGCTATGGCGTGCGCCTACTTGAGCCTGTGGGATGCATGGTGTTCCCCATCGAGTCGATCGCCTATCGCTACGAGCGTGAGCCGGAAGATCCGGCCTGCAGTCATACGCTCAACTTGCGCGTAGACGCTTATGGCGCCTTGGAGCATGGTGTGATCGTCAATTACGCGCGACGAAAGCGCGAAACCGATAGCGCTCCTTATAGCGACCCGCATCAGCAGAGATGGTGGCGCGATACCCACGATCCAGCTCAGCAAGCCTTTTACCTGACAGAAACCCGAGCCCAAGCCATTCACCTCGACGCGCCGCAACGCTGGCGCTTGGGTCTGCCTTATCGTCAGCGCAGCAATGCACTGGTGCTGAATAAAGGTACAGGTCCACACACACTTGAACCTGAGCGGATCAGCTACGAACACTTCACCGAACAGTCAGCCGACAGCTCTTTAGGCGCCAATGCCGAAAGGGTATTGGCAGGCGCATCTGTACAGTATTACTGCCTTGCGCAGAGTGCCGATGCGCTACCTGCAGGTCAGGCCAGCATTCAGGCACTGGCCCATCACAGTGAAATTGCAGAGCTGGATGAAGACGCGCTATCAGCCTATGACGACGTGCCTACCATGCCGGGGTCAGAGCCTTTTGACCTCGTCGCAGAGCTAACCAAGGCCCATTACCACCCCATGACCTTGTTTCTACCAGACCCAGCTCCGGATTTGGCAGAGCAACCGATCAAACAGACACTTTGGGCACTCAAGCAGAACTTTGCGACTTATACCGATGTAGGGCATTTTTACCGTGCCAATCACTTTCGAGCCTCCCAGGACCACGGTGTCACCACAGTGGAGTATGACCGCTATGACTTTCAGACACTTTCGGTCAGAACAGTAGATGGCTGCACCACCCAGGCAACCTACGACTATCGTTGTCTGTTGCCAGTACAGATCACGGACCCTCAAGGCAACGTTCAGCAAGCGCGTTATAACGCGTTTGGCCAATTGTTGGTGACCAGCATCTTCGGCCATGAAGACGGTAAGTCGGTAGGGTTTGAGCCGCTGAGTAACTACATTCGGCCAAAGGATGAGAGCCCGCAGACCGCCATTGCTGCTCCGCAGGCGGCATTACAAAAAGCGGCCAGTGCCTGCTTCTATCACCCTTTCAGTTGGATGCAACATCGTGAACCCGTCCATGTCGCGGTCTTACAGGCAGACCGCTACCCTTCCAGTGCGGACAGTGCCGATCTGATCATTCGCATCAGCCTGGCGTGCAGCGATGGGTTCGGGCGAGTCCTGCAAAATAAGC
This sequence comes from Pseudomonas endophytica, assembly GCF_001411475.1. GTDB lineage: Bacteria > Pseudomonadota > Gammaproteobacteria > Pseudomonadales > Pseudomonadaceae > Aquipseudomonas > Aquipseudomonas endophytica. The sequence continues at coordinate 79,369 of NZ_LLWH01000165.1, forward strand.
AATTGACCGTGCCTGGGGTTGCTTATCAAGTCGATAGCCAAGGCGCCTTAACACTGGACAGCGACAGCAAACCCGTGAGCCGGCACAGCGATCAGCGTTGGCGGGTAAGCGGTCGGGTCGAATACAACAACAAAGGGTTGGCGATTCGTCAGTATCGACCCTACTTTGCCGACCAGTACCGTTACCTTAACGACGCGTCACTGCGAGCCAGTGGCTACAGCGATCAATTGTTCTACGACGCACTGGGCCGCGTAACCAAGACCGTGAATGCCAGCGGCGATTTCAGCCGCCAGACTTATTGCACTTGGTATACCATCAGCGAAGACGAAAACGATACATACGAACCTGAATTAAATTAACCAAAAACCGTTGGATAAAGGTAACTCGCGATCTTTTGATCTTTTAAAAGCTCGCGAGACCACCTTGCACTCGAGTTGGCTTTAACGCCGATGAGGATCGCGAACGCCAAGCACACGGTAATTGCGTCCACCGGTGTGTTCAAGCATCAGCCGGTAAGCGCCTCGCCGGGTTGTGCCAGGGTAACCATGCAAGTCGGCAGACCAAAGGCCATCACTGTGTTTGTGCCAGTGCACAGCTCCATAGCGACCTTCCTGCACATGACCAATAGTGATTCCAATACTTGTGCCTTCAGGCCGTTGCATTAAATGCTCAATGGCTGATTCGTCAATATTGAATTGGGTCGCAGGCGCAGCAGGTATATCAACAGCTTGAGCAGCCATTTCATCGGCCGGCCCTTGCTGTCCTCTTCTACCCACTTTCCGTTTTGCAAGAGACGTCGCTGCTTGGGTTTCAAATTGGCTGGCACTGCTCTGAGTCGATGAAGTGCCAGCTTGTGCGGAGGCTGTGGTAATAGTGCGAGTTGGACCACGAAGCAGGACACTGCTGAATCCCAACCGTCTCAACTCCCTATGCGTAGGCAAACGACGGTTATCACCACTTTGCTGCCGTGAGATCGCGCTCGCTGAGCCAATATGTCCATAGATCTCTCCCGTACTAGGATTATCACTCGTCATTAACAGGCCATCGTTTGCGTGTTGCTGAAGACGGCTGTAAACGAAATTAACCAGCGAGTTTGTCTCTTCTCTACTCAGCCCGCTTTTCTGTGCCAGCCCTATCGTTTGTTCTGCGATCAATGCTGCGTACTCAAGCTGATCGTCATCTACGGGTGGCCATCCTCCTTGTTGATACCTTTGGTAATTGACCCACAAAGTTCTTGCTGCACCCAACGAAGCGCCAGCGACAGCCCCTGCCTCAGGCTGGCCAAATGCCCAGCCTGCAGACGCACCTAAAAGAGCCGTTACACCAACGAACAATATCAATGCGCTAATACTGACCGCTATGTTTAACGCTAACGAAAGCCCCAAGGTATCAGTGTGCGCGACAGGGTTATTAGCGACCATCGCATACAGGTTAAGGGCATCAACATCACCCGCCGGATCTGGACTGACCCAGCGCATCAGCCAAGGCGCGTAATACCGATAGCCGTAATAGTAGAGCCCGGTTGCATCTCGCTCCTTGCCGGAATAACGCACCGCCTTGAACTTAGCCTCGACTTGGCTTTTGGCAGCCCACCACGCCGTGCCGCCAAACGGGTAATACCCATCCTGACTCAGTAACGCAGCCTGCTCATCGAGTTCAAGGGTGCTGCTGGCTGTGGCGTCGATGAGGCTAAAGCGCAGCTGTTCGTCATCCATTCCAGCAGGACGCTTGTGTTCCCAAATCAACGCCCTAACACGGGTATGACCGGCTTCGATGGTGAGCACATTCAACCACTCGCCCGTGGCGAAATTACGGTGCAATTCCAGCCCAGTTAGATACCGCACTTCTTCTACCTGTTGCCGGTTTTTAGCCAAGCTCAAGCGTCGCTTAAGTACTCTCAGCCCGGAACCGTCATAACCATAAATTTCATCATCGTTAGTGCCGTCTTCACGCGCCACTTGGGTAACCCGAGACAGTTGGTTGCGCACATTCCAGCTCATGGCCTGGCCACGCGTGAGTGCCCGCAAATTGCCCTGTTGATCAAAGCTTTGGCGAGGGTTTAAGGGTGTATCGACAGCGCCAAGCATGCTGTGGTTACTGCGTGCAGCAATCGTCATACGCTGGGTGAAACCTTGCCCGCTAGACGGAACATGCTGCATCTGCACCAGATTGCAGCCCTCGTCGTATTGATAATGGCGGGTGTAATTGCGCATCAGAGAGCCATCGGTTGAGCCGAACAACACCAGCGCCGGTAACGCTGAGCCATAGGTGTGTTGAGCACTTTCTCGCCCGGTTGCTTTGATCAATTGATACAGCGTGTCGTACTGAAAGGTAGAGGTCGGGTCGATTTGAGTGTTGTTGGCCCATGTGGTCGGCTGCGCGGCGTCGTTAATACTCAGCACATTGCCGACGCGGTCATAGCGATAAGTGAGGTCTTGCAAAACAAACTTTTTGCTGCCGGCGCTGTGTGCCTTCAGCCTCATCAAGCGCCCATCTTGCGGCGCGTAGGTGGCTAGGGTCAGCACATTGTTCCCAGCTCGCTCTGCCTCGACCTGCCCTTGCGCGTTGTAGATGCGCTGGTCGAGTAAAACTTTGCGGGTTCCGCTTTTAAACGCCAGCACAGTTTGCATCAGTTCCCCAGCTGGCCCGTATTGCGATAGTTGGCGATTACCCTTGGCATCTGTTTGTTCCAGCAGACCGCCCAGCGCATCGTAGTGCCAAGCGCTCGTATAACGCTCACGCTCAAGTTGTTGCTCTCGCAAGTGGAGCGGCTCAGGCCAGTCGGCAATCGAGTCAGGCTTGAGAAAAGAACGAATTTGCTGGGCCATGGCACCTGACAATGCGTATTGCTCCAATAGCACGGTGCCTGCTGGATCATCGTGGCGAATCAGTCGACCACACTGATTGCGCGCTGCATGCTGAGCATCCACTGCCGCGTAAGTCAGACGCTCGACACAATGTTCATACGCTTGATCGGCCGCCTGTTCAAAAACGGCTTCCGGTCGCAGAAAAGCATCAAAGAGATAACGTCGCCGCGAGCCACGAGCATCCCAGACGCATAACAACTGGCCCGCATTGCCGCTTAATGAGATTCGCCAGCCGGCATCTATGCTTTTTGTAATTAAAACCCGGCCAGTCAGGCTATGACGCAGGCTCTGATTGGCCTGCACAGTGGTATCTAGGTTATGCAAGCGTTGCAAACGCGCGTCCCATTGATGTTGGAGTTGACCGGTGATGCCAAACGTTTGCCTCTGTATTCGCGATTGTGACTCATCCTGCGGATGGGCTCGGTGATAGGCCACCGTACGCAGGGCTAACCCTCTCGGGTCAACGGCCGTCAATGAAGGGGTGTGCTGATGTAATGAAGACATGAAGTGCGACCTGTTTTACACAATGATTCAAAAAGCCTAGTGATCAGGTCATGTGCAGCGGTGGTCTAGCGCGATGTTTTTTGTGTCGAAACAAGTACAGCATTTAGACCTACAAGCCGGATGTGCTGATGCTTATCCGTTATGCACTGCGTGCTCACATTACGCAGTGATCTTTACCTTGGAAGATCCGATCTTCACCGGTTGTAAACACAAATTTAATTGATAGCTTGCTAATAAAAGCCGCAGACTAGAGGGCTCGGCTGGTCTTTGTATCATTCTGAATGATATTAACCTTCGCTGGGTTCGATTCGTGCCTAAGCGCGCGCGACAGCATTATCCCGCCCATCTCAATAGATTGGCGGACTCCCCCCATGGAACAGTCACTGAAACATTTGCGTTTTCCACTCGCGGCTTTGGCTATCGTAGTGATGAGCGCATGCGGCAAAACTCCACAAGCGACTGCTCCAGCGCCTGCTGCAAAAGTCAGTGTGGCTAAAGTCCTTGAACAACCCGTTAATGAATGGGACGAGTTCACCGGTCGCCTTGAGGCACCGGAAACCGTTGAAATTCGACCTCGCGTGTCGGGCCAGATTGATCAAGTCGCCTTCACTGAGGGCGCCTTGGTCAAGAAGGGCGACGTGTTGTTCCAAATCGACCCGCGCCCTTTCCAAGCGGCCGTGCGTCAGCTTGAAGCTGAACTCCAGCAAGCCCGTGCTAATGCGACCCGCAGCGAAAACGAAGCGCAACGGGGTGAGCGTCTGCGCCAAAGCAATGCGATCTCTGCCGAACTGGCTGAGTCTCGCTCCACCGCTTCCCAAGCTGCCCGCGCTGCTGTGGCCGCGATCCAGGCCCAACTGGATCTGGCAAAACTCAATCTGAGCTTTACCCGCGTGACATCACCTATCAGTGGGCGTGTTAGCCGCGCCGAAATCACCGCGGGTAACATCGTCACTGCCGATGTCACGCCGCTGACCAGCGTGGTGTCGACCGACAAGGTCTACGCCTACTTCGACGCTGACGAACGTGTGTTTCTCAAGTACAGCCAACTGGCTCGTGATGGCAAACGTGGCCAGACCACCCCGGTGTATCTGGGGCTGTCTAACGAAGAAGGTAACCCGCATCTGGGTCAGATGAACTTCGTCGATAACCAAGTCAACCCCAAAACCGGCACCATTCGGGGTCGCGCAGTATTCGACAACCGTGATGGCAGCTTCACGCCGGGTCTGTACGCACGCTTGAAGCTGGTTGGCAGCGGCACCTACGACGCCGTGCTGATCAATGATGAAGCCGTTGGCACCGACCTCGGCAAAAAATTCGTCTTGGTGATGGACGGCAATAACAACACCGCCTACCGCTCCATTGATCTAGGGCCAAAGATCGAGGGTCTGCGCATTGTCCGCAGCGGCCTGAATAAAGACGACACCATCATCGTTAAAGGCTTGCAACGTGTACTGCCTGGCTCGCCAGTGACCCCAGAAGTCATTCCGATGGCCAGCGAACAAACCCTCGCCGCACTGGCGCAACAAAGACACGCCCTAGAAGCCAGCAACCTGTCGCCTGCAACGCCCGCAACCCCTGCGGCGAAGCTGGCTAGCGTTACGACTCCTCGTGGTTAAGGGACGACAACTTCGATGAATTTTTCCCAGTTCTTCATTCAACGGCCGATTTTCGCGGCCGTACTTTCGTTATTGATTTTGATTGCGGGCAGCATTTCGCTGTTCCAATTGCCGATCAGTGAATACCCGGAAGTCGTACCGCCGACAGTGGTCGTGCGTGCCAACTTCCCAGGTGCTAACCCGAAAGTGATTGGCGAAACGGTGGCGGCGCCACTGGAACAGGCCATCACCGGCGTGGAACACATGCTGTACATGTCTTCGCAATCCACTGCCGACGGCAAGCTCACGCTGACCATCACCTTCGCCTTGGGCACTGATCTGGACAACGCGCAGGTGCAGGTGCAAAACCGTGTCACTCGTACCGAGCCCAAGTTGCCCGAGGAAGTGACACGCATCGGCATCACCGTGGACAAAGCCTCGCCCGACCTGACCATGGTCGTGCACTTGACCTCTCCTGATCAGCGTTACGACATGTTGTACTTGTCCAACTACGCGATTCTCAACATTAAAGATGAGCTGGCCCGTTTGGGCGGTGTAGGTGATGTACAGCTGTTCGGCATGGGCGACTACTCGCTGCGCGTGTGGCTTGATCCAAACAAAACCGCGTCGCGTAATTTAACTGCCACTGATGTGGTCAATGCCATTCGCGAGCAAAACCGCCAAGTAGCGGCCGGTGCGCTGGGTGCGCCGCCTGCTCCCAATGCCACCAGTTTCCAACTGTCGGTCAATACTCAGGGCCGTCTAGTCACTGAGGAAGAGTTTGAGAACATCATCATTCGTGCTGGCGACGACGGTGAAATCACACGTTTAAAAGACATCGCCCGCATTGAGCTGGGGTCAAGCCAATACGCCTTACGCTCCTTACTCAATAACCAACCGGCCGTCGCGATTCCGATTTTCCAGCGTCCAGGCTCGAACGCCATTGATATCTCGAACGAGGTTCGGGGCAAGATGGACGAGTTGAAGAAGAGTTTCCCGCAGGGCATGGACTACAGCATCGTGTATGACCCGACGATTTTCGTCCGCGGTTCTATCGAGGCGGTGATTCACACGCTGTTTGAAGCCCTGATCCTTGTGGTGCTGGTGGTCATCCTGTTCCTGCAAACGTGGCGCGCTTCGATTATTCCGCTGGCAGCCGTACCGGTTTCGTTGATCGGTACGTTTGCCGTCATGCATATGTTTGGCTTCTCGCTGAACGCCCTGTCGCTGTTCGGGCTGGTATTGGCGATCGGGATCGTGGTCGACGATGCGATTGTGGTGGTCGAAAACGTTGAGCGAAACATCGAGCTGGGCCTAGAGCCGGTCGAGGCAACCAAACGCGCCATGCGAGAGGTTACCGGGCCTATCGTTGCAACGGCGCTGGTGCTGTGCGCGGTGTTTGTACCGGCTGCGTTTATTTCCGGGCTGACGGGGCAGTTTTATAAACAGTTCGCCTTAACCATTGCGATTTCGACGGTGATCTCGGCGTTCAACTCGCTGACCTTGTCACCTGCACTGGCCGCGGTATTGCTCAGAGCCCACGACGCACCCAAAGACCGCTTCTCGCGAGTGTTGGACAAGCTGTTCGGGGGTTGGCTGTTCCGTCCGTTCAACCGCTTCTTCGAGCGCGCCAGTCATGGCTATGTAGGCACTGTAGCGCGAGTGATCCGTAGCAGTGGCATCGCGCTGCTGGTATACGCCGGTTTGATGGTGCTGACCTTCTTCGGCTTCTCACACACGCCGACGGGTTTCGTTCCGGGGCAAGACAAGCAGTACTTGGTGGCTTTTGCTCAACTACCGGATGCCGCAAGCCTTGATCGCACCGAAGACGTGATCAAACGCATGTCTGACTTTGCTCTCAAGCAACCGGGCGTGGCTAACTCTATTGCGTTCCCAGGGCTGTCAATCAACGGCTTCACCAACAGCCCCAACAGCGGCATTGTCTTCGTTGCACTCAAAGACTTTGATCAACGTAAAGACCCAAGTCAGTCTGCTGCGGCCATTGCCGCCACTCTGAACGCGCAGTTTGCCGACATTCAAGAAGCCTACATCGCAATCTTCCCACCGCCGCCGGTACAAGGGCTGGGAACCATCGGCGGCTTCCGCCTACAAGTCGAGGACCGCGGTGGGCTGGGTTATGACGCCCTGTACAAAGAAGTTCAGAACGTCATCGCTAAAAGCCATAACGTCCCTGAGTTGACCGGCCTGTTCACCAGTTACACCGTGAACGTGCCGCAGGTCGACGCGGCAATCGACCGTGATAAAGCCAAGACTCACGGTGTGGCCGTCAGTGACATCTTCGACACCTTGCAGGTATACCTCGGTTCGCTGTATGCCAACGACTTTAACCGCTTCGGTCGCACCTATCAGGTCAACGTTGAGGCCGAACAGCAGTTCCGCCTAGAGCCGTATCAGATCGGCCAATTGAAAGTGCGCAACAACAAAGGCGAGATGATCCCGCTGGCTACCTTTATCAAGGTCAGCAATACCTCGGGGCCAGACCGTGTGATGCACTACAACGGCTTTATTACCGCTGAAATCAACGGTGCGGCAGCTCCAGGCTATAGCTCCGGACAAGCCGAGCAAGCCATCGAAAAACTGCTCAAAGAGGAGCTACCGAACGGCATGACCTACGAATGGACCGATCTGACCTACCAACAGATTCTGTCCGGTAACACCGCGCTGTTCGTCTTTCCGCTCTGCGTATTACTAGCCTTCCTAGTATTGGCCGCGCAATACGAAAGCTGGAGCCTGCCATTAGCCGTGATTCTGATCGTACCGATGACCTTGCTGTCGGCGATCACCGGGGTCATTGCTACGGGGGGTGACAACAACATCTTCACCCAGATCGGTTTAATCGTTCTGGTAGGGCTGGCGTGTAAAAACGCGATTCTGATCGTTGAGTTCGCCAAGGACAAACAAGCTGAAGGGCTGAGCCCGTTGGCCGCGGTTCTGGAAGCCTGCCGTCTGCGTCTGCGGCCGATCTTGATGACCTCTATCGCCTTCATCATGGGTGTGGTGCCTTTGGTGCTGTCCAGTGGCGCCGGTGCAGAAATGCGTCACGCGATGGGTGTTGCGGTGTTCTCCGGGATGCTCGGGGTTACCTTCTTCGGTCTGCTGTTGACGCCTGTGTTTTATGTGCTGATCCGCAACTATGTTGAGCGCAGCGAAGCGCGCAAGGCGGCCAAGCACCTTAACTTGGAGTCGCAGCAATGAGCCTGAAACTTTTCTTACCCAGCATGTTGGTGCTGGCGCTGAGTGCCTGCGCCGTTGGCCCGGACTATAAAACACCGAGCAACGCACCCGCGCTGATCAGCGCTGAGAACCTAAAAGGCTTTGATCGGGCTCATTTTGAAGGGATCTGGTGGCAGCAGTTTGACGATCCAACCTTGAACAAACTGGTGACTCAATCGCTGGCCGGTAACCGCGAGTTGCGCGTGGCCTTCGCTCGCCTTCGGGCAGCACGAGCGATTCGCGATGACGTCAACACGAAAACCATGCCGACTATCACCAGCCGTGCCAGCAGCGACCTAGGCAAGGGCCAAATTCCGGGAACCACCGAGAAGCGCGTCAACAGTGAGCGTTACGATCTAGGGTTGGACATGGCTTGGGAGGTCGACCTGTTTGGCCGTATCCAGCGCGAACTGGAAGCCAGCGATGCTGACGAGCAAGCCGCGGCGGCGGATCTGTATCAGTTGCAAGTCACAATGATTGCCGAACTGGTAGACGCTTATGGCGAGCTGCGCGGCGCGCAATTGCGTGAACGGATCGCCTTGGAAAACCTGAAGAACCAGCAGGAATCAAAAGGTATTACGGTCAGCCTGCGTGATGCAGGCGTTGGCGACCAACTCGACGTGGTGCGGGCCGACGCTCGCTTGGCAGCTGTTGAGGCCAGCGTGCCACAGCTGCAGGCCGAGCAAGTGCGTGAGCGCAATCGCATCGCCACCTTGTTGGGCGAACGACCTGAAAGTCTAAGCGTCGATTTGAGCCCCGCTCAGTTACCCGCGATTGCTAAGGCGCTGAACATCGGTAACCCCGGCGACTTGCTGCAACGACGCCCAGACATAGCGAGCGCCGAACGTAAATTGGCGGCGGCCACGGCCCGTATCGGTGTAGCCAAGGCCGATTTATTCCCGCGGGTCAGCCTCAGCGGTTTCTTGGGCTTTACAGCCGGGCGAGGCTCACAAATTGGCTCGTCTGCCGCCAATGCGTGGGCTTTGGGTCCAAGTATTACGTGGCCAGCATTCAACTTGGGCAGCGTCCGAGCTCGTTTGCGCGGTGCAGATGCAGACGCAGATGGCGCACTAGCTAACTATGAGCAGCAAGTCTTGTTGGCGCTTGAAGAGTCTGAAAACGCCTTTAGTGATTACAGCAAACGACAGCAGCGCTTGGTGTCATTGATTCGTCAAAGCGAAGCCAGCCGCACAGCGGCTGATCTGGCAGCGATTCGCTATCGCGAAGGCACGGTGGATTTTCTAGTGTTGCTCGACGCTCAGCGTGAACGTTTGGCGGCTGAAGACAGCCAAGCCCAAGCAGAAGTTGATCAGTTTCGTGGCGTAGTCGCGATCTACAAAGCTTTAGGCGGAGGCTGGCAGGCCGAGCCACTCGCGAGTACGCATTGATCTAAAGAGCTCCTTTGGTTGGCCGCATCCAACCAATTTTTAGCCCCGCGCTTATTTGGCGCGGGGTTTTTTTTGCTCCGCAAACGCTAAGACGACAGCTAGGTATTTTGCGTGGGTTTTTAGATCTCGGTTTGACTCAGACCGTCTACTGTCCCAATCTTGCACTTCATACGCCCGACTGTTACTGGATTTTGCATGTCTCAGCCTCGCCGTTACTTGGTTGTTAGCCTTCTGTCTGCACTCATCGCAGTCGGTCTTTGGTATTGGATGCGCCCTGCCCCGACTACCGTAACGTCGAGCAGCGTGAGCTACAGTTACTCATCCGCTCTGGAACAAGCCCATAACGGCCAGCCTGGTGCCGCTCGCGTGTTGTATCAACAACTGGCTCGAACAGATCTATCTGACATCCGCCGTGCCAGTCTGCATGCCGAACTGCCCCACTACCCAAGCCCGCGTGCGCTTAAGCTGGCCGATGGCGATTTGCAAAACCCCTCCCCGTTGGTACGCAAAGCGGCAATCCAAAGCATTGCAGGCTTGGTGCCCAATGCTCAGCGCACTCAATTACTCGGGCCGCTGCTTGATGATCCTGAACAAAGCGTTCGTTTCGCGGCTGCCAGAGCCCTTTTGGGCTTATCCCCCGACGAGCAAGGTCTGTATTTCGGCCCACTGCAACACGTGATAGATGAGTACGAGCGCGAACTCAAGACTCAACCCGAGGACCCGCAGGCCCTAGCTCAACTCGCGCGCTTGTATTTGCATGAAGGACAACTGAATGAGGCGCAAGCGGTACTGGAAAAAGTCTCCGCACTGGATCCAGAGAATCTCAAGGCGGTTGTGGCCCAAATTGAGCTGTTGGATAAACGCGGTAAAACCGATCAAGCCAATGCGTTACTGGCAAAGCAACTCAAGGCACACCCAGATTCTGCTTACCTACAACATGCGCTCGGGATCTGGTTACTCAACCATGGGCAAACTGAATACGCCTTGCTGGGTCTGGCCAAAGCGGTAGAGTTGGAGCCTGAGAACAGCGATTACCGTTACAAGCTGGCCATTGCCTTACATGATCTTGAACAATTGGAACCGGCGCAGCATCAGCTCGAAGAATTACTGCAGCGCCAGCCAGCCAACCGTAAGGCGCGACTGTTATTGATTCGGTACTGGAACGAGACCGGCCAAATACAAAATGTACAAGTACTGCTGGCACAACTAGAACAGCAGAATCCTGATGATCCCGCTCTGCAACAAGGGTTGTAGACCTTTAGCTTCGAGCTATAAGCTAGGCGCTTGTGGCTTGCGCATTCAGGCCAGCAGCTTTTGAATCTGCCCTTGTAAGGTGTCTAAGTCGAACGGTTTGGCCAAGATCGGCGCTGTGAGCGTAATCGGGCTGCCGGTGTCGCGAATCTCTGCCGGGTAACCACTGATAAAAATCACTTTGAGATCTGGGCGCAACTTCACTGCAGGCTCGGCAATTTGGACCCCTGAAATCCCACCCGGCAAACGGAAGTCCGTCACCATGAGATCTAGGTGCGGCTTGGTTGCCAAAATCGCAAACGCCTGCTCACCGTTTTCAGCCTGCAATACTCTGTAGCCTTCACCTGAAAGGTAAGTACTGAGGACCATCAGGATCGAGGGATCGTCTTCGACGATCAAAACAACATCTTGGGCATCTTCACTCATGGGAAACCTTAATCCGAACATTGCTGCCATTACGACCGCAGTCGTGGCTATAGGTTGCGGGCAATTTAGATCTTTTGTACCAACGGCAAATACACCTTAAACAAGGCACCTTCGCCCAACTCACTAGATACTTCTATTTTGCCACTGTGGGCCGCAACAATTTGTTCCGAAATAAATAAGCCCAGCCCCAAACCTGAAACCACCTGAGTGCTGGATACCCGTTCAAATTGCTGGAAAATTCGCTGCTGATTCTCTTGGCTGATACCGATACCCTGGTCACGCACTTGCACCACGGCATATTGCCCCTCGGTGTAAACAGCTACATCAACAGGCTTATTAGCGCCATAACGCAGGGCATTGGTGAGCAAATTTGTAATAACCTGCTCAATCCTGAACTCATCCCACTGCCCGATGATCGACTGCTGTGCGTGGAGGCTCACACTGGCGTGCGAGGCACTTATTTGGGGCGAAAACACCTCCAGCAAATTGCTGACAAGCTGAGACAAGTCGAACGCCGAGGGGCGAATTGACAGCTTGCCAGTTCGAATACGTGACACATCCAACATGTCTTCAACCAAGCGAATCAAGCTCTGGATCTGCCTTTCATCGCGCTCAACCATGGACTGCAATTTTTCCATGCTGAAGGCCTGCGTATTACCTCGCTCTAGGTGCATCCTGCGTAGCTGAGTCTCCAGTATCAGGCCATTGAGCGGTGTGCGGACTTCATGTGACACAATCGACATAAAGTCGTCACGCATGCGCACAGCATGCTCCAGTTCAACCTGCGTCACTTGCAATTGGGCGAGTAACGTTTCTTGCTCACGACGACTTTGCTCCAACGCTTCGACCTGACGCTGCATGGCTTTGCTTTGCAGCCATAGATCGACAAAAACATTAACCTTGCTTTTAACCGCGTGAATGTCCAATGGCTTATGCAAAAAGTCGACCGCACCGCTTTCATAGCCTTTAAAGACGTAATTCATTTCCCGACCGGCGGCACTGACAAACACAATCGGGATATTTTTGGTGCGCTCAGTCCCGCGCATCAACTCGGCCAACTCAAAGCCATTCATGCCCGGCATTTGCACGTCCAAAATGGCCATTGCAAATTCGTGCTGTAGCAACAATGAAAGAGCTTCGTTAGCAGACAGGGCTTTGTAGACCGCCCGATCTTCACGCTTGATTAAAGCTTCCAGCGCCAATAAATTTTCTGGCAGATCATCTACGATCAGCAGCTTGGCTTGAATATCGCTTAGTGGCATTCGATTCGTTCCAGCTCAACAAGCAAACGGGCAATGCCCTTCAAAGGCAGAATGCCGTCCGGTTGGCAACGCTCCAATGCCGCTAGCGGCATGGTTGATATACAGGCTTCGTCAGGGTCTTGAATGACAGTCAAGCCACCCAGTTGTTTGACCGTGTCTAACCCCTGTGCACCATCCTGATTAGCGCCGGTGAGTAATATCGCAGCCAATGCGTGTTGATACACATCGGCTGCGGATTCAAAAAGGTAGTCAATCGAGGGGCGTGAGTGATGCACTCGGTCCTCTCGACTCAACGAAAAACTAAAATCGTTCTCCACCGAAACATGGTAACCCGGCGCTGCAAAATATAGCGTGCCCGGCGTAATTGGCTGCTTATCGAGCACTTCCTTGACCGGTATCAATAAACGTTGCTCAAAAACGCTCGCCAACTGGCTGCGACGTTCGTCGGGTATGTGCAGAACAACGATGATAGGCAACGCATAACCGGGCTTCAAATCAGCGAAGATTTTCAGCAGCGCCTCAACGCCCCCCGCAGATGCCCCAATGACAATCGCTTTGACAGGCCGCAAGCCAGCGATTTCAATATTTTTGACGCTCATAGCTTTCTGTAGATCCGTTCTTGCTTAAGCAAAGACGTAAATTGAGTGCTGTAATCCGAGAAATCCAAGGTTTCTTTACTGCCAAGCATCAAAAAACCACGATGACACAGCGACTCACTGAACAACCCAAACGCCCTGTTTTGTAGCTTTTTATTGAAATAAATCAATACGTTGCGACACGAAATTAAATGGGTCTCTGAAAAAACACTGTCCGTCGCAAGGCTATGATCGGCAAAGGTCACGTTCTCACGCAGGCGCTTGTCGAAAATCGCGTAATCATAGGCAGCCGTGTAGTAGTCGGCAAACGAGCGCTGCCCACCAGACTTTTGATAGTTGTGGGTATAAGCACGAATGTTTTCCAACGAAAAAATCCCTTGCTTAGCCTTTTCAAGCGAGCGGGGGTTGATGTCGGTGGCATAAATAATGGTGCGGTCCAATAACCCTTCTTCCTGCAGCAAGATGGCCATTGAGTACACCTCCTCACCCGTGCTGCACCCTGCGATCCAGATTTTCAGGGACGGATACGTCTTCAGAATCGGTACAACTTCTTGGCGAATGGCCAAAAAGTGTTCGGGGTCGCGAAACATTTCACTCACCGGGATCGTCAGCAATTGCAGCAGTTGCATAAAGGCCGCCGGGTCATGCAGTACGCGCTCCTGCAAGGCCGAAATGGTATTGCAGTCAAACTGACGCAACGCATGCTGAACCCGGCGCTTGATCGAAGCACCGGAGTAATCGCGAAAATCATAGCTGTACTTGAGGTAAATCGCCTCGATCAGCAGCCTTATCTCGATGTCGATGTTTCGCAGCACTTAGAGTCGTTCCATTTTAGGTAGCCAAACTCGAATCAACGAAAAGAGTCGGTCAAGATCAATCGGTTTAGCCAGATAATCATTCGAGCCGGCTTGCAGGCAGCGTTCTTGATCGTCTTTCATCGCCTTGGCCGTGACTGCAATGATCGGCAGCTTGCGCCAACGCGGGTTCTTACGAATTTCAATAGTCGCTTCGTAGCCGTCCATTTCCGGCATCATCACGTCCATCAGCACCAAGTCGATATCTTCGACTTCATTCAAACGCTCGATCGCTTCACGACCATTGCGGCCAATGACCACAATCGCGCCTTTATGCTCTAGCGCGCTGGTGAGGGCGAAGATGTTTCGTACATCGTCGTCAACCAGCAGAATTTTGCGCCCTTCGAACACTTTGTCGCGACTGCGAGCCGTCTTGAGCATTGTTTGGCGCTCATGGGACAACTGAGATTCCACTTTGTGCAGAAATAATGTGACCTCGTCCAACAGACGTTCAGGTGAGCGCGCACCTTTGATGATGATCGAGCGTGAGTACTTACGCAGTTCAACTTCTTCATCGCGTGTCAGATTGCGTCCGGTGTAAACGATGACCGGCGGAAATGAGCAAATGTCCTCAGTAGACATACGCTTGAGCAATTCGTTACCCAGCATGTCAGGCAGTTTGAGATCAATGATCATGCAGTCGTAGATGGTACTGCGCAGCAGGTCGAGCGCTTCTTGAGCAAAGCCAACCGCGGTGATTTCAATGTCATCGTCGCCAATGAGACGGGAAATACTGTCGCGTTGTAGATCATCGTCTTCGACCAGCAGGATGCGTTTGACCTTTTGTGTCAATTTGGATTCTAGACGGGCAAAGACATCTTTAAGCTCTTCACGGCTAGTGGGTTTAACCGCGTAGCCTACGGCCCCCATGTGCATGGCGGCTTCAACACGGTCTTCCACCGAAATCACGTGTACCGGGATGTGTCGGGTCGCAGCCAAAGCTTTCAAGCGCTGCAAAACCGTGAGCCCGGAGTGATCGGGCAATCGCATATCGAGCAAAATGGCGTCGGGAATAAACTCTGCGGCTAGGCTGAAGCCTTCATCAGCACCGTGCGCAACCAAGCAGCGATAACCTAACTCGTGCGCCAGATCGTAGAGGATGCGGGCAAAGTTGGGTTCATCCTCAATCACCAAAATGCAGCGCGTGGTGAATGGGGCTTGCTCGCGATCATCTAAAAAGCGCGGAATGTTTAGCGGAGCATCCAATATTGGCTGAGATAAGGCTCTACCCAGTGCGAGCTGGGGCGCGGGCGCAGCAATAACGTTAACCGGAGCATGTGGCTCGGCATCTTCCACAAATAGTTCGGGCATGATCAGGGTAAATGTACTGCCTCGCCCCGATTCGCTGCTGACGCTAATGGATCCACCAAGCAATGTCGCCAGATCCCGCGAAATAGACAAGCCCAACCCGGTGCCACCATATTTACGGTTGGTGGTGCCATCAGCCTGGCGGAATGCTTCGAAGATGCTCTCTTGCTGTTCTTGAGCAATGCCGATGCCAGAGTCAGTCACCACAAATGCAATGGCATTACCCGGATGACGCGAAACTGCCAAGCTAACCTGGCCTTTTTCGGTGAACTTAAACGCGTTGGACAGCAGGTTTCTGAGGATCTGCTCCAAACGTTGGCTGTCGGTATAAATCAGGGCTGGCGTGCCGGGTTGCAGATCTACTCTGAACTCCAGCGACTTCTCATTGGCGAGCGGCTGAAACAGTCCACGAATCCCGTCAACCATTCTCGCCACACTAGTGTTTTCAGGGCGAACCTCAAGCTTGCCGGCCTCAACCTTGGAAATATCCAGAATATCGTTGATCAGGTTGAGTAAGTCGTTGCCTGCCGAGTAAATCGACTCGGCAAATTTGACCTGTTCCTGGGTGAGGTTCTGCTGCGGATTCTCCGAGAGCAGTTTTGCCAAAATCAGTGAGCTGTTAAGGGGCGTTCGCAGCTCATGGGACATGTTGGCCAAGAACTCCGACTTGTACTTGCTGGAGCGCTGCAACTCATCGGCACGCTCTTCCAGTTGCTCCTGAGCCTGATTGAGCTGGGTGTTCTTGCGGTCCATGGCATCACGCTGTTCTGCCAGGGCTTCGTTGGTCTGCTCAAGCTCCGCCTGTTGCGCCTCAAGGCTGATCTGCGACTCTTTAAGGATGCGCGACTGTTCTTCTAACTCTTCGTTAGCGGTTTTGAGCTCCTCTTGCTGAACCTGCAACTCTTCATTGAGTTGCTGAGTTTCGGCCAGCACTTCTTGCAACCGTTGGCGATAACGCGCGGCTTCAATCGAGGTGCCAATATTGTCAGCGATCAATTCGAAGAGTTCGATGTCTCGGTCTTCAAGCGGCCGTAGGAAGCCCAACTCAATCACGCCGTTCACTCGATCATCATCACTGGTCGGCACCACCAGCACACTACGGGGCGCGCCCTCACCCAGTCCGGAGCTGACTTTGAAGCAGTAATCGGAAGGCACGTTGTCCAGACGAATCAACTGATCCTGTTGCGCGGCTTGCCCGACAATGCCTTCATCGTTATGGATAACCTCATTACGTTGTTCTTGCTCGCGAGAAAAGCCGTAGCTCGCGATGCGCCTTAGACCACCGTGGTCTTCACGGACATAAACCGCGGCAACCACCGAATCCAAGTATTGCGCGCAGAACTGCAAAATATTGCGCCCCAGCCCATTCAGCGTCAGCCGCCCCAGCACTTGTTCAGCCAACTCGGTCTGGCCATTACGCAACCACGCTTGGCGCTCCAAGCGATCCGCTGCTTTGGTTTGAAGCGCGAGGTTTTCTTGATAACTCTTTGAAAGACTTAATAAATCTCTGCGCCCAACATAAGCTAAAAATCCGCCAAGACCCA
Source organism: Pseudomonas endophytica (assembly GCF_001411475.1). Classification (GTDB taxonomy): domain Bacteria; phylum Pseudomonadota; class Gammaproteobacteria; order Pseudomonadales; family Pseudomonadaceae; genus Aquipseudomonas; species Aquipseudomonas endophytica. The sequence goes on from NZ_LLWH01000165.1 coordinate 96,198, forward strand.
CCACGAAGAACAGATACAGCGCGACGCAGGCAATCGTCGTGGTGCTCGCTTCGTCATTGCGAGCGACCCGCAGCTGTTGCTCCAGTTGAATAAAATCGTCGTACTGCTGACGGATTTGGTCGGTCAGATTTTTGCCACGGCCGGTCTGCACCGCCGAGCGATAGTCGCCATTTAGACGACGTAAATCCACCATCTGCTGGGCATAAGTCGCCCATTCGTTTTGCAGCGCCTCGATTCGTTTCAGGCGATCAACCTGCTGCGGGTTATCGCTGACCAGCGCTTGCAAACTCTGAATCTGCGCAAAAATTTGCGGCTTGGCCACCGCGTAAGGATCTAGAAAATGCTCATCACCGGTGATCAAGAAACCGCGCATGCCGGATTCCAAATCGACGGTCAGCTTCACCGCTTCGTTGGTGTTGCTAATGACCCGATCGCTGTGCTCAACCCATTTGAGAACCGATAGCAAATAACTGATCATCAGCACAAACAACACAGCACTCAGCACGCCGACCGCTAAAGGCAAACCTACGTTACGGCTCAGCAGTTTGCGAAAGCTTCGCTCATCAATAGATGCAGGTGAGTTCATTTTTTAGCCTGTGGACGTCATAAATTAAGCGGAGTTTGAAGGATTACGGCGTAATAGTTCAGCTTTCTTACTTCAGACATAGATTTTTCTTACAAAAATAAGCATTTTGGCGCGACTCAACGCTATTCTTACCCACCATGCGCGGATAAACCCGCACTGGTTTCAAATTTTTAGCGAGATCATGCCTATGTCCGCAACACCCTCCACCATTCTTGTAGTTGAAGACGATGCCATTATTCGAATGCTGATCGTTGACGTGCTACAAGAGCTGGAGTTCCAAGTGCTTGAAGCAGAAGATGGCAACAGTGCATTGGCACTACTAAAGAATAATGAGCATCAGATTGACCTGCTGATGACCGATGTCGGGCTACCTGGAATGACGGGTAAGGCACTGGCACTCGAAGCTAGAGAGCTGCACCAGAAACTGCCGATTCTGTTTGCCAGCGGCTATGCTGAAGCCCTTGAGGTACCTGAAGGCATGGGCGTGATTGGTAAGCCTTTCTCGATTGATCAATTGCGCAACAAGGTTAAAAGCATGCTGGTTGCGCGATAAAGCTGAGACGTTAAACCCCATTCATCAACACTGCCCACTCTGCCCTTTGAGGGCTCTAGCGTGTTGAACACCCTGCACTATCACCCTACCCTCAACCGGGAGTTGCGGCATTGGTTCAACCTGGCACACATACGCCAACTATGATCATTGGCCTTGGATGTCGCCAGGGATGCAGTTGCGACGACTTGCTAGCGCTGATTCAACAAGCACTTGACCAGGCGGCAATCACATTAAGCAGCGTTCACGGGCTGGCCAGTATTGATCTCAAGCGTGATGAGCCTGGCCTGATCCAGTTGGCTGCGCGGTTGAGCCTGCCTTTTGAGGTGTTCAGTGCGCTGCAGCTTGAACCCTTTGCTTCAAGGCTGAGCCAGCACTCGACGGTTGCCTACCAGCAAACGGGGTGCTGGGGGATCGCGGAAAGCACGGCGCTGGCGTTGGCCGAACAGCTAAGCGGGACGTCTGCAAAACTGATAATTCCTCGTCAAGCCTCTTCAATGGCAACCTTTGCATTGGCCTGCGCCGGATAAAAAACGCCATAATTCCCCGATTCACTATGAGCGCTCTTCAAGAGCAGCTCTATTTCGACCTTTTTAGAGATTGCCATGACTGTTTACTTCATCGGCGCCGGGCCCGGCGATCCAGAGCTGATCACCGTCAAAGGCCAGCGCTTGATTCGAACATGCCCGGTCATTATTTATGCGGGCTCGCTCGTGCCCATCGCTGTATTGGAAGGCAATCACGCTGAACAGATTGTTAACAGTGCAGAGCTGCATCTAGAACAGATTATCGGTCTTATTAAACACGCTGACGCCAAAGGCCAAGACGTGGCGCGTGTACATTCAGGCGACCCGAGCTTGTATGGCGCTATTGGTGAACAAATCCGCTGCTTGCGCCAACTGAACATCGAGTATGAAATCATCCCTGGCGTAACTGCTACGGCAGCGTGTGCGGCCATTTTAGGGGCCGAACTGACACTACCTGACGTATCACAAACAGTCATTCTGACTCGTTATGCGGATAAAACCGTGATGCCCGCAGGCGAGGAGCTGGCAAGCCTGGCGGCGCACGGCGCAACCATGGCCATTCATCTTGGGGTTAAACACCTTGAGAACATCGTTCGCGAATTGATACCGCATTACGGCAGTGACTGTCCGATTGCAGTCATTCATCGTGCCAGCTGGCCTGATCAAGACTGGGTGCAAGGCACACTTGAAGACATTGAAGCCAAAGTACAGACCAAGGGATTCAAACGCACAGCGTTGATTTTGGTTGGCCGGGTTCTGGACAGTGATGGTTTTGCCGATTCGTCACTGTATCGAGCCGGACACGCGCATGTTTATCGCCCCTCATAGCCTGTAGCGATTAACTGGCGAAAAAAAACGGTGCTCACGGGGCACCGTTTTTTCATTCACTTCGCAGCGAACACCCTTTTACTGATCACTCAGTAGTAGGCGTTTTCTTTCTGCGAGTGGTCGGTCACGTCACGCACGCCTTTGAGCTCTGGTACTCGCTCAAGCAGGGTACGCTCAATGCCTTCACGCAAGGTCACGTCTGCCTGACCACAGCCTTGGCAACCACCGCCGAACTTGAGCACAGCGATCCCGTCTTCAACCACTTCAATCAAGCTAACCTGACCACCGTGGCTGGCCAAACCGGGGTTAATCTCGGTTTGCAAGTAGTAGTTGATTCGCTCGTTGATTGGGCTATCTGCATTAACCATCGGGACTTTGGCGTTGGGCGCCTTGATCGTCAACTGTCCACCCATGCGATCTGTGGCGTAATCCACCACTGCATCCTCAAGGAACGCTTCGCTGAAAGAATCGATCCACGCGGTAAAGCTCTTTAGGCCGATGGCGGTGTCTTCAGGTTTTACTTCATTAGGCTTGCAGTAAGCTATGCAGGTTTCAGCATACTGAGTGCCCGGCTGGGTGATAAAGACGCGGATGCCGATACCCGGCGTGTTCTGCTTGGACAGCAGATCAGCCAAGTAATCGTGGGCAGCGTCGGTAATCGTTATAGCGCTCATGGAATCTCCTCGCAGACTTGGGGGGCAGTTTACGCCAATCGGCACGCCTGACAAAGTCCCAGTATTTTTGTCAGGCAATCTGCCTTCTCTCAGTTAAAAATTACCGGGCCCCTTACAGATTTTCGTAGCGGTTCATGTCCAGAACCCCGGCTTCTACCGGATTGGTTTCATGGATGTACTCACCGATGTCGTGAAAGTACTGCCAAAACTGCGGGTTGCTGCGGCGAACCCCCCAACGCTCGACGATAGTGTCAAAGCTTGCTTGGGTCTTAGAGTGCTCCATGGCTTCTACAAACGCCTCAACGTCGCCCGTCGGGATGTTGAACATAAAGTTCGGGTAACTGCTGAGAACCCCAGGGTAGATCGTTAGCGTATCCAACCCAGGTTGCAACCGGTAAGCCTCGCCGAGCATAAAGGCCACGTTGGTGTGCGAACGGTTACGCAGCATGCTGTACATCTCACGCTTGCCGTCGCTGCCCTCAATCCGCAGCATGCTGGCTTCTGGCAATTGTTTAATGACCGCCAGCCCCGCCGCCGGGCGCGAAGTTAGACGGCTTAGCGCTTGCTCAGCGAACTGAAACTCTTGGGCGATGTTGGGCCTTGAGCAGTAAGCCCCGGTGCAACGGTTGATTGGATCAGGGCTGGCATTCAGAGTGCCTGCACGCTCAATCAGCTTGAGGGCAAAATCACGTTTCGGATCGACCGGATCCAAGATCATGCCGGTCGGCGTGCTGGTGTCGATTTTCTGATAGTCCAACCACATTTTCAGCTTGCCGCTGTTCTGATACCAGTCGCTAAGAATGCTTGCGCGGGCATCATCGGGCATCAGGCGTAGAAAGTTGACCTCAGCGCCGTTGCGAATCAAGTCGAAGTACAACCGCGTTTGGGCCTGATGCGATACGTTTCCGTACACATCAAAATTGACCGCCAACTGGTAGTAAGTCCGCTCCAGTAACGGGAAATCAAACAACCACATTGTCTGCGGCACTTCACCGATCAAGCCCTTGGTGACGCTGGCGCTGTCAAAGTGTCGGAAGATAGTCAGTAGCGCGTTGTCATTGCCTGCCCACAAGGTTGCCCAACTCGGTGGCGGCATGTCGGCATAGGTCTCTTGACGCAGCTTCACGTACTCATTGCGCTTGTCGCGATAGTTGTGCCACAGCGTGAGGATGCTGCCCACGTTATCAATCTGCCCAGGCATCGCCAGCAAAGGGGTTGCCTCACCCCGATAGGCGGCGTCAGTGATATAGCGGTCGTGCGCAGGCTCTTGGAACATCGCCCAGAAGCTGTCACGAATCACGTCTGTGGCAATTTGCCCACGACAGACCGGCCCACGAATAAAGGTGCGCACGAAATATTCGGCGTTATCGAGCATGAACTGATAACGCGCAACGGCCGGAATCGCTTCGAACGTTTGAAACGGGTTGGCTCGGCTGCGCGGCCCGTACCCCGGCAGTGAGGTCGCGCGCCAGTTACCGCTGTAAAAAAGCTCTTTGACCCGCGCAAGCTTTTGCTTGCCCATTGGATAGGTGATGTGGGTTTTATGCACAATCACGCCTTGCACCGGCATCAGTCGATAAAAGAAGGTGGTGCCGGGATCGTCATCCGGGCGACGAGTTGCAATCAGGTCAATGGGCTGACCACTCGGTGTACGCGAGCGCACCCATTGGAAGAAATGCCCTGGCACACCGTTATCAAAATAAGCGTGGGCCAAGAACAAGTGCTCATATAACCAACGCCCTACCAACGCCTCGGACGAGCCCGGCCGATTGAGCAATGCCTCCCACTCAGCAATCTGCGCCGCTTCAACCGGGCTTGGCTTAATGGCGTTTTGGTCAACCGGCGCACCTTGCGCAAGCCACGCTTGGACAGTTTGATATTGTTTGTCGGTAAGGCCAGTTACGGCCAGCGGCATACCTTCTTTAGGGTGTTTTTTCGCATAGGCATCGAACTCGCCCGGCGCTGGGCAGACATTGTTGCGGTTCAGGCCCAGCACGATTTCTTTGGGTAACTTGGCATTCGGCGTGAGTGGCGTGCTGTGACCCAACTCAAGCATGCGCGTCATCAATGCAGCCTGCGAACCTTGCGCATCCAACACAGAATAGAAGCCTTTACGGTGCCACTGATCCGGGCCACTGGCATCGTAGAAAATTCGGGTGGGTTCAATAGCCGTCGTTCTGTCGCCCTTATAGACAGGCACTTTGCTGGCGCCACGGGTGGCGCCCTCAGCACTTCCCAAGTTGAGCTGGCAGGCGGCGTCGTTGCAAGCATGGCAAGCCACGCATTTTTCAGTAAGGATCGGCTGTATATCCCGAACATAAGAAATAGTCGGGGGAACAGCCGGACTGGCCAGCGGGGTTTGGCCCAGCGCTGTGCTGCACAGCACCAGCGTCACGGCGCTGGTGAGTAGGCGTAAAAACATGTGCCAATGTCCTGATATTAGAATGCCGCGATTCTACCTGTGCGGCCGCCCAGCAAACATGAGCGAAATTCATGCAAATCTTCCAGCGCTCAAATCCGGCGCAGGTTTGTTATGATTTGCCATCTTTTGCATGGCTTTAACAGGTAGTCCTATGTCTGACCGCAGCGCTCGTATCCAAGCACTTCAGCAAGCCCTCAAAGAGCGCATCCTGATTCTCGATGGCGGCATGGGTACTATGATCCAAAGTTACCGCCTTGAGGAACACGACTATCGTGGCACTCGTTTTGCCGACTGGCCCAGCGACGTCAAAGGTAATAACGACCTTCTGATCCTCACCCGCCCGGATGTGATTGGTGCCATTGAGAAAGCCTACTTGGACGCGGGAGCGGACATTCTCGAAACCAACACCTTCAACGCCACCCAAGTTTCCCAAGCTGACTACGGCATGCAGGCACTGGCCTACGAGTTGAACGTAGAAGGCGCTCGTCTGGCTCGCAAGGTAGCCGACGCCAAGACCCTCGAAACCCCAGAAAAACCACGTTTTGTAGCCGGTGTACTTGGGCCTACCAGCCGCACCTGTTCACTGTCCCCGGATGTCAACAACCCCGGTTACCGAAACGTCACCTTCGATGAACTGGTGGAAAACTACACCGAGGCCACTAAAGGGCTGATCGAAGGCGGCGCTGATCTGATCCTGATCGAAACCATTTTCGACACGTTGAACGCCAAGGCCGCTATTTTCGCCGTCCAAGGCGTGTTCGAAGAACTCGGCACTGAACTGCCGATTATGATCTCGGGCACCATCACGGATGCTTCCGGGCGTACGCTGTCAGGCCAAACCACCGAAGCGTTCTGGAACTCGGTCAGCCATGCCAAGCCGATCTCGGTGGGCTTGAACTGCGCGCTCGGGGCCAGCGATTTGCGCCCGTACCTCGAAGAACTGTCAAACAAAGCCGACACGTTTGTTTCGGCGCACCCTAATGCGGGTTTGCCAAACGAATTTGGCGAGTACGACGAGCTACCCTGCGAAACCGCCAAAGTGATTGAAGAGTTCGCCCAAAGTGGCTTTCTTAACATTGTCGGCGGCTGCTGCGGTACAACCCCAGACCACATTCATGCGATCGCCAAGGCCGTAGCACCCTATACGCCACGCCAGATTCCGGACATTCCTAAAGCGTGTCGCCTATCGGGGCTTGAGCCGTTCACCATCGACCGCCAATCGCTGTTTGTGAACGTCGGCGAACGGACCAACATTACCGGGTCTGCCCGTTTTGCCCGGTTGATCCGTGAAGATAACTACACCGAAGCGCTGGAAGTCGCACTGCAACAAGTTGAAGCCGGTGCGCAAATCATCGACATCAACATGGACGAAGGCATGTTGGACTCGAAGAAGGCGATGGTCACCTTCCTCAATCTGATTGCAGGTGAGCCGGACATCTCGCGTGTGCCTATCATGATCGACTCCTCAAAGTGGGACGTGATTGAAGCGGGCCTTAAGTGCATTCAAGGTAAAGGCATCGTCAACTCGATCAGCATGAAAGAAGGCGTCGAGCAGTTCATCCATCACGCCAAGCTGTGCAAGCGCTATGGCGCCGCCGTCGTGGTGATGGCCTTTGACGAAGCGGGTCAGGCGGACACCGAGGCGCGCAAAAAAGAAATCTGCAAACGCTCCTATGACATTTTGGTAAATGAAGTCGGCTTCCCGCCGCAAGACATCATTTTCGATCCAAACATCTTCGCCGTGGCCACCGGCATTGAAGAACACAACAACTATGCCGTGGACTTCATCAACGCCTGTGCCTACATACGCGACGAACTGCCGTATGCCCTGACCTCCGGCGGCGTGTCCAACGTGTCGTTCTCGTTCCGAGGCAATAACCCGGTACGTGAGGCGATTCACTCGGTGTTCCTGCTGTACGCCATCCGCAGTGGCCTGAGCATGGGGATCGTTAACGCCGGGCAGTTAGAAATTTACGACCAGATCCCGGCCGAGCTACGTGATGCCGTGGAAGATGTCGTGCTCAACCGTACCCCGGACGCCACCGATAATTTGTTGGCGATTGCCGACAAGTACAAAGGCGATGGCAGCGTCAAAGAGGCCGAAACCGAAGAGTGGCGCAATTGGGAGGTTAACAAACGTCTTGAGCACGCCTTGGTCAAAGGCATCACCACCCACATCGTCGAAGACACTGAAGAGTCACGCCTGTCCTTTAACCGCCCGATCGAAGTGATCGAAGGCCCGCTGATGTCAGGCATGAACATCGTGGGTGACTTGTTTGGTGCGGGCAAAATGTTCCTGCCGCAAGTCGTAAAGTCTGCCCGCGTCATGAAGCAGGCGGTGGCGCACTTGATCCCGTTCATCGAACTGGAAAAAGGCGATAAGCCGCAAGCCAAGGGCAAAATCCTGATGGCGACGGTGAAAGGCGACGTACACGACATCGGTAAAAATATCGTTGGCGTGGTGTTGGGTTGTAACGGTTACGACATCGTCGACCTCGGCGTGATGGTCCCCGCCGAAAAAATCCTGCAAGTGGCCAAAGAGCAGAAATGCGACATCATCGGTCTTTCCGGCCTAATCACCCCGTCGCTGGATGAGATGGTGCACGTTGCCCGTGAAATGCAGCGCCAGGATTTCCACCTGCCCCTGATGATCGGCGGTGCCACGACGTCCAAAGCGCACACCGCGGTCAAGATTGAGCCTAAGTATCAAAACGATGCCGTGATCTACGTGACCGACGCCTCGCGCGCGGTAGGCGTGGCGACACAGCTGTTATCCAAAGAGCTCAAGCCCGACTTTGTTGAAAAGACCCGTCAGGATTACGTTGAAGTCCGCGAGCGCACCTCAAACCGCAGCGCCCGTACTGAACGCTTAAGTTACGCCGCGTCCATTGCTAAAAAGCCTCAGTTCGACTGGGTCAACTACCAACCTGTGCAACCGACGTTTACTGGCGCCAAAGTGCTGGACAACATCGACCTCAAGGTGTTGGCTGAATACATCGACTGGACACCGTTCTTTATCTCTTGGGACCTAGCAGGCAAGTTCCCGCGGATTTTGACCGACGAAGTGGTCGGCGAAGCGGCCACCGCGTTATACGCTGACGCCCAAGAAATGCTGAACAAACTGATTAACGAAAAACTGATCAGTGCGCGCGCCGTCTTCGGCTTCTGGCCAGCGAACCAAGTTAACGATGATGACTTGGAGTTGTACGGCGATGACGGCAAGCCTTTGGCCAAGCTGCATCACCTGCGTCAGCAAATCATCAAAACCGATGGCAAGCCAAACTTCTCCTTGGCGGACTTTGTTGCGCCTAAAGGCAGCGGTGTAACCGACTATGTGGGCGGGTTTATCACGACAGCGGGAATTGGCGCAGAAGAAGTGGCCAAGGCTTATCAAGAGGCTGGAGACGATTACAACTCGATCATGGTCAAGGCTCTGGCCGACCGTCTGGCCGAGGCTTGCGCCGAGTGGCTGCACCAGCAAGTGCGGACTCACCACTGGGGCTACGCCCAAAATGAGCAACTGAACAACGAGGACCTGATCAAAGAGCAGTACAGCGGTATCCGCCCTGCCCCAGGCTACCCGGCATGCCCGGATCACACCGAAAAGGCCACACTGTTCGCATTACTCGACCCGCAAGCGCAAGAAATGCGCGCGGGCAAAAGCGGCGTATTCCTGACCGAACACTACGCGATGTTCCCGGCAGCAGCGGTCAGCGGCTGGTACTTCGCACATCCGCAGGCGCAGTACTTTGCTGTAGGCAAGGTCGATAAAGACCAAATTGACAGTTACACCGCCCGTAAAGGCCAAGACCTGAGCGTGACAGAACGCTGGCTGGCGCCAAACCTCGGCTACGAGAACTGAGCTAAGACACTGTAGGGGCGCCACTAGCTGCCGAGGCTGCGATCTGTTGCACTTAACGATCAAAAGATCGCAGCCTGCGGCAGCTCCTACAGGGTGCGTGTGTGCTTAGCGTTTAACCGGTGTGCGCATGGTGACGAATTCTTCGGCAGCTGTAGGATGTACGCCGATGGTTTCGTCGAAATGCTGTTTAGTTGCACCCGCTTTCAAGGCGATCGCCAAACCCTGGACGATTTCTCCCGCCTCCGGTCCAACCATGTGGCAGCCGAGAACTTTGTCGGTATCGGCATCGACCACCAGTTTCATCAGCGTGCGCTCCTGACACTCGGTCAGTGTCAGCTTCATAGGGCGGAAACTGCTTTCGAAAATCTGTACCTTGTGCCCGTCTTCAATCGCCTGCTCTTCACTCAAGCCCACGGTGCCGATGTTTGGCAAGCTAAAGACTGCCGTCGGGATCATGCGGTAGTCCACTGGGCGATACTGCTCTGGCTTGAACAGGCGACGCGCAACGGCCATACCCTCGGCCAAAGCAACCGGCGTCAACTGCACGCGGCCAATGACGTCTCCGATCGCCAGAATCGACGGCTCAGCGCTCTGGTATTGATCATCAACTTCAACAAAACCACGCTTATCGAGTTTAACGTGGGTGTTTTCCAAGCCAAGATTGTCGAGCATAGGGCGGCGACCGGTGGCATAAAACACGCAATCGGCCTCTAACTCACGACCGTCTTTAAGCGTGGCCTTCAGAGAGCCATCCGCCTGCTTGTCGATTCGCGCTATGTCAGCATTGAACTGCACGTCCATCCCGCGTTTGGTTAACTCTTCGTGCAGATGCTTGCGCACCGCGCCATCAAAGCCTCGCAAAAACATATCACCGCGATACAGCAACGACGTCTTAGCACCCAAGCCGTGGAAGATCCCGGCGAACTCCACCGCTATGTAGCCCCCACCTACGACCAGCACGCGCTTGGGCAATGCTTTAAGGAAGAACGCCTCGTTGGAGCTAATCGCATGCTCGCGACCGGGAATGTCCGGGATCTGCGGCCAGCCACCGGTAGCGATCAAGATGTGCTTAGCCGTATGCCGCTGGCCGTTAACTTCCACTTCGTTAGGCCCGGTTAGCTTGGCATGCCCCTCAAGTAGCGTGACACCGCTGTTAACCAGCAAGTTACGGTAAATGCCGTTCAGACGATGAATTTCGCGGTCTTTATTGGCGATCAAGGTCGCCCAATCAAAGTCAGCGTCCCCCAAACTCCAGCCAAAACCGGATGCTTGCTCAAAGTCGTCAGCGAAATGCGCCCCGTACACCAGTAATTTTTTGGGCACACAACCCACGTTAACGCAAGTGCCACCCAAATAACGGCTTTCAGCCACAGCAACTTTGGCACCAAAACCCGCGGCGAAACGTGCAGCACGCACACCACCGGAACCCGCGCCAATCACAAACAAATCAAATTCGTAGGCCATTTCTCTCTCCTAAGCAGGACATCAGCATAATCGCTCTGGCGCGATTGACCAGCACCGAGGGCGGACTGAAGGCGATAAAACAAAAAAGCCACCCGAAGGTGGCTTTCATTTAGAACGTCTACAACGGAGCTTTGTTAGTAAGCCTTACCGGTTTTGTAGAAGTTTTCGAAGCAGAAGTTGGTCGCTTCGATGTAGCCTTCTGCGCCGCCGCAGTCAAAGCGCTTGCCTTTGAATTTGTAGGCAATAACGCAACCGTTCTGCGCCTGTTTCATCAGCGCGTCAGTGATTTGGATCTCGCCACCTTTGCCCGGCTCGGTCTGTTTGATCAGATCGAAGATGTCCGGCGTCAAGATGTAACGGCCAATGATAGCCAGGTTCGACGGGGCGTCTTCTGGTGCTGGTTTCTCTACCATGTTGCGCACGCGGTACAGATCATCACCAATCAGATCGCCAGCGATGACGCCATACTTGTTGGTTTCTTGCGGGTCGACTTCTTGAATCGCGACGATGGTGCAACGGTACTGGTTGTACAGTTTGACCATTTGCGTCAGAACGCCGTCGCCTTCTAGGTTAACGCACAGGTCGTCTGCCAGTACCACAGCGAATGGCTCGTCACCGATCAGTGAGCGGCCAGTCAAAATGGCATGGCCCAAGCCTTTCATTTCGGTTTGGCGAGTGTAGGAGAACGAGCACTGATCCAGCAGCCGGCGAATGCCTACCAAGTATTTTTCTTTGTCAGTACCTTTGATCTGGTTTTCCAGCTCATAGCTGATGTCAAAGTGGTCTTCCAGTGCGCGTTTGCCACGTCCTGTCACGATAGAAATTTCACTTAAGCCAGCGTCCAGTGCTTCTTCAACCCCGTACTGGATCAGTGGCTTGTTCACCACCGGCAGCATTTCTTTTGGCATGGCCTTGGTCGCTGGCAAAAAGCGAGTGCCGTAACCGGCTGCTGGGAACAAGCATTTCTTGATCATATGCGTCCTTAAAAGGGCTGTACGTTCTAATTTCGGCGCAGTCTAATCAGGCAGCATCAACGTTACAATGCCCCGATTAGCAAACTGATGCCAACCTAGATTATTTTTTATCCAACAAGTTCATTAATGACTTATTTTTCAAATACGCATCAACACAATGAACCTGTTAACTCGCCTACCTGTCTTCTGAATAGATCGCGATCAGCCGCCCTGTTACGAGGCCAAATCCCTTAATTAGCGGTATTATCGCCGCCGTTATTTCGATTCTTAAAGGTACTAGCTTCAATGTCAGCCATAAAAAGTGTCAACGATTACCTGATAAAAAATGTCAGCCCCAACGAATGGTGGATGGTCGCCCTATCAGGTGAAAAAGTCGCCGGGCCATTCCCGTCCGAAAAGGCCACTGTCGAGGTTGCTGAGGTGTTTGAAGACCTCGCAGGGCCTTCAACTCGCAGTCGCAACAGTAAATCCTGATTCCTCCTTCGCGAAGACACTTCCTATGAATAAAACCTTGGCAGCTATTGCACTTCTGGCTCTCGGAGGCTGCGCCACTGCGACTCAAACCCATTTGCCCGATGGCCAGCAGGGATTGAGCATAGACTGTTCTGGCGAAGCGATGTCTTGGGATAAGTGTTATGAGAAAGCTCAAGCATCCTGCCCGGTCAAGGGATACAACGTGATCGCCTCCAAGGGTACTCCCCCCGTGAGGGAAGATGATAAAACCCTAGGTGTGGATGTCGGGAATTACAACACCCGAACGCTCACAGTGATGTGCAAATAACACATAAAAAAACCTGACGCTGGCTTTATCAGCTGTCAGGTTTTGCACGCTGCGCTGGCCACTAAAAGGTCTGCGTCAGTCACCCGAAATACAATGTGTGGCTGATTTGCGAATATCCCCAGGACGCACAGGCACGTTGGACATGCTTTCGTAGACCTTGATACTGCTGCCACCAGAGCGCTCTTCAACATCAATAACCGCTGTTGGGTTAGATGTTAGCTTTTGCGGCACGATGATCCTCAGTCCGTCTTTATGAGGTTCAATCTGTGGCGCATTCCGAGTTTTAGACAGTTGTTGCACCAAGCACTGCGCGTAGGCATCCGGCTTCTTGCCCGAGATCACACTCATGGTCGGGATCGTGTGTTCAATATCGGTTACTGAAGCACAGCCGCCCAACGCCAGCAATGCCACCAAAACGCCCCACTTCATACAATTCCTCCGTTAAAGATCCTACGACAGTCGATCTCAAACTTTTCTCCCTGACAACAGGGATTAATTTCAATAGTGGCCAATTATCTGCCTTTTACGTCAGACTCGCCTGCATCACGGCATAATAAGCGCCTTTAGCCCAAAGCTTGGACTAAAAGCACATGCTATCTTGCTGATTTTTAGTAAAAGCCCCCTTTTGGAGCCCACATGAAGTTCATTCACCAGCGCGAGCACCTCAACGAAGATGACATTGTGGTTATCGAGTGCTCTCAGCCATGCAACATCCGCCTGATGAGCGATGCGCACTTTCGCAGTTTCAAAAATGGCGGGCGCCACTCCTACCACGGCGGTGCATTTAAAGATTTTCCGGCCCGTATCACCGCGCCGAGCACCGGCTTTTGGAATATCACGATTGATACCGTGACCAGCCGCGCTATCAGCGTGACTCGCAAGCCTTCGTTCAAACCTACAATCAAGATCGTGCGGCGTTCAACCTCCAAGCTGCGCTAAGTCTGACGCCTTATATAGACAGGAAATATTGTGGAAACCGTTAAATACGTCATCAAGTACAAACTCAGCGGCGAGCGCCGCTTTGACTTCGCCCAACTTGCAACCGGCTCCGAAGAAGAAGCGCGCGAAGCACTGAAAAAAATCCACGGCGATACCGAGGTCTTTACCGACATCAAGGTCAGCAGGCCGCTCTGAGCCTTATGACGCTCGACCTGTTTGGTGAAGACGATCTGCAACAGCCCGCCCGGATCGAGCGTATTGGGGCGCAGGCGTTTGTGCTTCGTGGGTTTGCTTTGCCATGGGTCGAGGCATTTTTAGAAGCCTTTGATGCCATTTTGCTGAAGTCCCCCTTCCGGCAAATGCAAACTCCGGGCGGCTTTACCATGTCAGCTCGCTTAAGCAGTTGTGGAGCGTTGGGCTGGACCTCTGACGGATATGGATACCGTTACAGCCCACTTGATCCGCTGAACGCGACAGCTTGGCCTGACATGCCTGCGGCGTTTTTTGAGATCGCTGACGCGGCCGCCAGCACCGCAGGTTTTGCCGGTTTTGTCCCCGACGCTGGGTTGATCAATACGTATTCCCCTGGGGCAAAAATGTCCTTGCACCAAGATAAAAATGAACGCCGTTACGAGTCGCCCATCGTCTCGATTTCACTCGGGCTGCCGGCAGTTTTTCAATTTGGTGGCTTTGGGCGCAGCGACCCGACGCAACGAATTTCACTGTTTCATGGTGATGTTGTGGTGTGGGGCGGCGTTGATCGCCTGAGGTTCCACGGCGTACTCCCAATAAAACCGGGGAATCACCCAATCTTGGGCGAACAACGCATCAACATCACTCTGCGCAAAGCAGGCTGAGCTAGCAAAGGGCTGTATATTTTTATATATACCGTTTATCTTCTTGGCGTCCGATCTGAAAGCCCCCTAACACGGGCATCTCTCGCTCTTAATAAAATGGAGTTACGCCATGAATCTTCGCGCCCGCTACTTTGCTCCCTCCGCGCTAGCGGCAGTGATTGGATGTTTGGTTTTTACTTCAGCTCAAGCAGATGACGTTCAAGTGGCCGTTGCGGCCAACTTCACTGCACCGATTCAGGCAATCGCTAAAGATTTTGAAAAAGACACTGGGCACAAAGTCATCGCAGCGTATGGCGCTACCGGCCAGTTTTACACTCAGATCAAGAACGGAGCCCCCTTTGAGGTGTTCCTTGCCGCAGATGACACCACGCCCATCAAACTCGAGAAAGAAGGCGATATCGTTCCAGGCTCACGCTTCACCTACGCCATCGGCACGTTGGCCTTATGGTCAGCAAAAGAGGGCTACATCAATGGCACTGATGAGGTGCTGAAACAAAACCAATTCAAACACTTATCAATCGCCAACCCTAAAGCTGCGCCGTACGGCCTGGCTGCCACGCAGGTGCTGGCGAAACTGGGGCTGACAGACAAGGTTAAAGACAAGATTGTTGAAGGCCAAAACATCACTCAGGCTTATCAGTTTGTCTCAACAGGTAATGCCGAACTGGGTTTTGTGGCTCTGTCGCAGATCTATAAGGACGGCAAAGTCTCAGAAGGTTCCGCTTGGCAGGTCCCAGAAGATATGCACGACTCCATTAAGCAGGACGCGGTGATTCTGAAAAAAGGCGAAAACAACCCGGCCGCCAAAGCGTTGGTTGATTACCTTAAAGGCCCTAAAGCGGCTGCCATTATCAAATCCTACGGTTACCAACTCTAAATGCCGCTCTCGAGTGCTGACTTTGCTGCTATCTGGCTGACCCTGAAGCTGGCGTCATTGACCACGGTCATTTTGCTTTTGGTCGGCACTCCAATCGCCCTTTGGCTCGCGCATACCCGATCCCGGCTGCGCGGCCCGATTGGCGCAATCGTGGCTTTGCCGCTGGTACTGCCACCTACCGTTATAGGCTTTTATCTGCTATTGGCGATGGGCCCACATGGCTATGTCGGTCAGCTCACTCAAGCCATGGGCTTTGGGACGCTAACCTTCAGCTTTGCTGGGCTGGTGATTGGGTCGGTGATTTATTCCATGCCCTTTGTCGTACAACCGTTGCAGAACGCATTCACCGCCATCGGACCAAGGCCGCTCGAAGTCGCCGCGACTTTACGCGCCAACCCATGGGATTGCTTTTTTACGGTGGTTTTACCCCTAGCGCGCCCAGGTTTTATCACCGCTGCGATTTTGGGCTTTGCCCATACAGTCGGCGAGTTTGGCGTGGTCCTGATGATCGGCGGCAATATTCCAGAGAAGACCCGCGTGGTGTCGGTTCAAATCTATGACCACGTTGAGGCGCTCGAATACGCGCAAGCGCATTGGTTAGCAGGCGCAATGGTGGTGTTTTCGTTTCTGGTGCTGTTGGCACTGTACTCAAGCCGTAAATCTCAAAGTACTTGGAGTTGAACATGAGCTCGCACATCAGTGTTCGACTGCAACTGAAGTATTCTGGATTTTCACTCGACGTGGACTTACACCTGCCCGGCAAAGGGGTGACCGCACTCTTCGGTCATTCTGGCTCCGGCAAGACCACCTGCTTGCGCTGCATCGCAGGGTTGGAGCGAGCTGAGCACGCCTTCGTGCAGATCAATGATGAGATCTGGCAAGACAGCCAGAACACTCTCTTTGTCCCAGTTCACAAGCGCTCATTGGGCTATATCTTCCAAGAAGCGAGCCTGTTTCCTCATCTGTCGGTGCGCGCCAATCTTGAGTTCGGACTGCGGCGCATCCCGCGTCAAGAACGCCGAGTGGAGTTGGCCCATGCTGCCGATTTACTGGGTATTACCCACCTGCTGGAGCGGGCCCCTAATCATTTATCGGGCGGCGAGCGTCAACGCGTCGGAATTGCCCGAGCGTTGCTAACCAGCCCGAAGCTATTGCTGATGGACGAACCCTTAGCCGCCTTAGATAGCCAACGTAAGGCCGAGATCTTGCCCTACCTTGAGCGCCTGCACGGCGAATTGGACATTCCCGTGCTGTATGTCAGCCATTCGCAAGATGAAGTTGCGCGCTTGGCAGATCACATTGTGTTGCTCAGCGAAGGTAAAGTATTGGCCAGCGGCCCTATCGGTGAAACCTTGGCCAGACTGGATTTGCCGCTATCACAGGGCGATGACGCGGGCGTGGTGATCGAAGGGGATGTCTGTGGCTACGATGCGCAGTACCAATTGGTGACACTGCAATTGCCAAACAGTGCTCAGCGATTGCGGGTGGCTCACGCCCCTCTGGAAATGGGGCAAACCCTGCGTATTAAAGTGCAAGCCCGCGACATTAGCCTGAGCCTGAGTCGCAGCGAAAACAGTAGCATCCTTAACAGCTTACAAGCCATCGTCATTAGCGAGGCTGGCGCCGACAATCAAGCCCATGTGCTGATTCGTCTGGATATTGCGGGCAGCGCTTTATTGGCCCGTATTACTCGCTATTCACGTGACCAACTTGAACTGCAGCCTGGTCAAATCGTGTGGCTGCAGATCAAATCAGTCGCTGTCTTGGCTTGACCGCTGGGCTTATACGCGACGACGGCCGTTGAAGTAACGCACAGTCGAAATACCCAGCCCCAACAAACCACCTAGAAACAAGCCCAACACAACAGTCAGGGCTTTTTTGGGTTTGAGCGCACTAACAGGGGTCTGCGCTTTGCGGTCGATATTGACCAGACCGAGCGCGCTCATGTCGGTGTTCAAGTTGCCAAGACGAACTATTTCTGCGCGCAAAGGCTCGATATTTTTCAGGTAAACATCTTCGTTAGCACGCTTGCCAAGCAGTTCGACCTCGCGGTTGACTTCAAGTAACTTCAGGTTCTTATCAATCTCCAAGACCCTTTTGTCCGTAAAGTCGTCAGACGTCCGCTTTAACAGCACAGCACGCTCTGCTTGCAAAGCTTGCGTACCCAAAAAGTAAAGTGGCGTTTCTTGAGAAGTGATATCGGTACGAATCACCCGAGCGCCCCCTCCCGAACTTTCACCCATTGCATAAGGAGTGGTCGGACGCGTGATTCCTAATGAACTGGCAATGCTAATGGCTTCATTGAGTTGATCAATGCGTGCTTCACGCACAGCTTTGAGCTGCAGGCGCAGAGCTTGCAGTTCATCTTTCAGGTTTGCGCGTTTTAACTCATCGCTTTCTTCCAGTGTCGCAACCTTAGCCTCTTTATCTGACTGATAACCCAAGCGCGCGGCACTGATCTTTTCTCTTAACTCTTTTTGGCGGTTACTGATGATGGTCTTGAGATCTGCACTGATCTGCGATCGCTGGTTGTTGACCGCGTACTTAACAAACTCGTTGATGATATCGACACCATTAACGTACTTCGGATACGTCAGCTCCAGCCGGATGGATGGACTCATTGCAGTAGGATCTGTAACACCGACTTGGGTCATGTTGATCGAGTTACGATTAAACAGCTCAAAGCTTTGTTCGAGCGACATCCCTTCCTTTTCAAGCGGCTTGAACAACTCCTGATGGCTGCGGAAAAAGTTCAGGCGCGTCTCATAAGAGTCAAGCGCAGCCCCCACCTTTTGAAGCGCCTCTTGCGGAGGAAGTTTGTAGACCTCGGAACGGTTCAAGGCGTCGAGTTCGTTGATCTCTGCGGGGCGCAGTACGGTGCTTGCCTGATAAATCGGCGTCACAACCAATACATAGCCCAAGGCAAGGGCTCCAACAACCACCGAGGTCCCGGCGATAAACTTCTTTTGCTGCCAAAAAAAGCTGAACAGGTCGACCAGATCAATATCTGTACTGGAGGCTTTAGCCTGAGGATGTTCGGTGTTTTTCAAAAATAGCCGCCTTGTGAGTGGTACATCTTGATCAGCCTGCCCCGTCAAGCAGAGGCTTCAAATGCCGACCAACATAAAGTAAATGTCTGACAGACCCTTGTATGAAAAGATCCCAATTTTTAAGAATCAGGCACATACGATAAAAAAACCAAGAAATGCAAACCCACGTGGCGCGCACTTGTGCCGTGCAACCCATAGCCGCTTATTTTGCAGGTATTTATTACGGCAAAAAAGGAATAATCCTACACTAAAAGCATGTACGCACGTCAGCAGGGTATCTTTCAGCAGTCTATGTAATGATTGCCACCCCAAAAAACACGCTTACGTGTGAGGAAGTCATCAGCATGGACATTTTGCAGGCGATGCGGGTTTTCGTGCGCGTGGTCGAGACTGGCAGTTTTACTGCGGCAGCTCAGGCGCTGGGCTATTCCACCGCACAAACCTCGCGCTTGTTGTCAGAGCTGGAGTCTTCTTTACAAGCCCGTTTGTTGCAACGCAGTACTCGCAGACTGGCCTTAACCGAAGTCGGCATGCGCTATCTAGAGCGCTGCCGCCTGATTCTCGGAGAAGTCGAGGACGCCAATGCTGAAGCTGGAGGTGCTCACCTGATTCCACGTGGCCATTTGCGGGTGCAATCCACCACAGGTATTGGGATCCAGTTGTTGGCCCCCTTAGTCGCCAAGTATGCCGAGCTATACCCTCAGGTGAATGTCGACTTAACCTTGTCGCAACGCCAACCCGACCTGCTTGAAGAAGGCCACGACGTAGTGATTACCTTGTCTGCTCACTTGCCCGACTCAGAGTTGGTCGGCCAAGAGCTGGGCAGCATTTATAGCGTGCTGAGCGCCGCGCCCTCTTATCTGAAAAAACAGGGTATTCCACTCACCCCCGAGGCGTTAAGCCAACACCGCTGCCTGCACTTGGTCGACCCGTTGTTTACAGACAGCTGGACGTTTCGTGATGAGCAAGGTGAACGCTCTATTCGTCCGGGTGAAGTATTTCGGGTCAATGTTGCAGAAGCGATGGCCAAAGCCGCCGAAGCAGGGCTTGGTGTGTGCCTGATGCCTGACTACGTGAGTATGGCCTCTTACCTCAATGGCTCACTGGTGCGCCTGCTACCGCAATACCGCCTGCACGAAAAGAGCATCTATGCGCTCTACCCTTCGCGTCGTTTTCTGGATGCGAAGGTTAAAACCTGGGTCGAGTTCTTGAAAAAAGAAATCCCCAAGGTGCTTGATGAGCATCACGCCATAGTCAATGATCCGAAGCACTGGGCTTGACCCCATAAGCCCTGTGCCGCGCAAGCCCGCCTCTGCTGCAAGAAATCAAATACCTTGTAGGGCAAGGTCCATCGCAAAGTAAGTCAAGATCATGTCGGCCCCAGCACGTTTGATCGACCCCAGGGTTTCACGCACCACACGTGCCTCGTCAATAGCACCGGCCTGT
This sequence comes from Pseudomonas endophytica, assembly GCF_001411475.1. Lineage (GTDB taxonomy): Bacteria > Pseudomonadota > Gammaproteobacteria > Pseudomonadales > Pseudomonadaceae > Aquipseudomonas > Aquipseudomonas endophytica. The sequence goes on from NZ_LLWH01000165.1 coordinate 116,035, forward strand.
GCACCGAATTTGATCATCGCGTACTCACCACTGACCTGATAGGCCGCCAACGGCAAGCGCGAGGCTTCGCGTACATCACGAATAATGTCTAGGTACGCACCAGCCGGTTTGACCATCAGCACATCAGCGCCTTCCTGCTCGTCGAGCAAGGACTCACGGATGGCTTCGCGGCGGTTCATCGGGTTCATCTGGTAAGACTTTCGATCACCTTTCAAGGCGCTGCCGCCTGCTTCGCGAAACGGCCCGTAGAGCGCCGAAGCAAACTTGGTGGAATACGCCATGATCGAGGTGTCGATAAACCCTGCTGCGTCTAACGCACTACGAATCGCTTGCACCTGCCCGTCCATAGCAGCCGAAGGCGAAATGAAGTCGGCGCCAGCAGCGGCAGCGGCTACCGCTTGCTTGCCCAAGTTAATCAGCGTCGCATCATTGTCCACCCCGTGGTCATGCATCACGCCGCAATGGCCATGGGAGGTGTACTCACAAAAGCAGGTATCACTCATCACAATCATGTCTGGGGCAGTATCTTTACAGATTCGCGCCATACGAGACACCAGGCCGTCTTCACGCCAAGAGTCACTGCCGGTGGCGTCTAAATGATGCGATACACCGAACGCCATCACCGACTTGATACCTGCGCGGGCATAACGCTCAATTTCACCAGCCAGTTTTGATTCAGGAATACGCATGACACCCGGCATGCTGGTAATCGGCACAAAGTCGTCAATGTCTTCTTCGACGAAAATGGGCAACACCAAGTCGTTCAAGCTGAATTCGGTTTCCTGAAACATGTCGCGCAATGTTTGATTGCGGCGCAGGCGGCGGGGACGAACGGAGGGGAACTGGTTAGGCATCATGGTTCCTGATAAGCAGGTTCATAAACAAATAAGCCTCTGGCAAGGCCCAATGGCGCAACAAATACAGGATTGAACCCTCAATTGCAAAAGATCCGACCCACCTGCGGCCCGTTGTCGCGGGGGCATTTTCAAGAGATATGACACTCACCGTTGAACATTTCGCTAAAACACGTAGTATCCCCTGCCATGATTCTTGAACAGCTCAAAGCCTTGGGTAATGACACGCGCATGCACATGATGCAGTGGCTTAAAGACCCTCTCAGTCACTTTCCGCCCCAGGATCATGGCGATCCTGCTATTGGTGTGTGCGTAACTCATTTGCAGCACAAGGCCGGGCTGTCCCCTTCTACAGCGTCTGCCCATTTGGCCATTTTGCAGCGTGCCGGTTTTGTACTCACCACGCGTATCGGCAAGTGGACGTACTACCGGCGCAATGAACAAGCGATTGCTGACTTTGCAGCTAGGCTGAAAATCGAGTTGTAATTTTTAACCTTTCATTTCGTTATTTCGCGGAATGTAAAAACATGAGGAACCCCCATGAGCCATAAAACTATCTTCGTCAAACCGGGCGGCGGCTATCAAAATGTTGTGGTCGGTAGCAGCGAAGCTCACGCACCGGGCAGTGATGAGATCACCGTCCGCCTGCATGCCAACTCACTGAACTACCATGACTTTGCTGTCGTCAGCGGTATGTGGGGGCCGTCTGAACAGCGCATCCCTATGGCCGACGGCGCAGGTGAAGTGATCGCGGTGGGTTCGGCTGTCAGCGAGTTTAAGGTCGGCGATGCGGTGGTCAGCACCTTCTTCCCGGAATGGATTGACGGCACACCGCTGGTTGAAGGGTTTGTCAGCGTGCCTGGCGACGGGATTGACGGCTATGCCCGTGAGCAAGTGACGGCCAAGACCAGCGCTTTCACCCTCGCGCCCAACGGCTATAGCCATGCCGAAGCCGCGACACTGACCACCGCTGGCTTGACTGCTTGGCGGGCACTGATGTCGGATGACTCACTAAAGCCGGGCGATACAGTCTTGGTACAAGGCACAGGCGGCGTTTCGATTTTCGCTCTGCAATTCGCCAAAATGGCAGGCGCCACGGTGATCGCCACCTCCTCCAGCGACGAGAAACTGGAGCGCCTTAAAGCGCTAGGCGCTGACCACGTGATCAACTACCGCAAGGACACTAACTGGGGTGAAACCGCGCGCGCACTCACCGCAGGGCGTGGCGTCGACCACATCATTGAAGTGGGCGGCCCTTCGACCCTTGAGCAGTCGATGATTGCCGTACGAGTCGCTGGGCATATTTCGGTCATTGGTATTTTGACCGGTGTTTCGGGGGCAGTTAACTTCGTGCCCGCGTTGGTCAAGCAAATACGCCTGCAAGGTGTGCTGGTTGGCAGCCGCACTCAGCAACAAGCCATGGTGCGCGCCATTAATGCCAGCGGCATGCGCCCTGTTATTGATCGTCATTTCGCGCTGACTGACATTGTTGAAGCGTTCAAGTATCAAGAAACCAATCAGCATTTCGGCAAAATCGTGCTGGACATCTAACGCCACCCAGACCGGACGGCGCATTGACAGTGCGCCTCTGGCTTTAATAGATTCGATGTTTTGCCCAGCGAGCAGAACGTTATGAGCCTTGAATCCGTGCGCGCTTTTTTCAGCGCCAACGCACCCGACTTATATATCATCGAATTGGCTACCAGCACCGCGACTGTTGCTCTGGCGGCGCAGGCGCATGGTGTGGAGCCTGGACAAATTGCAAAAACGTTGGCCTTCCGGGTTGGCGAACGCAATGTGCTACTGGTTGCACGCGGCGATGCGCGCATTGACAACAAAAAGATCAAAAATGCATTGGGCAGCAAAGCCAAGATGCTCGATGCTGACTCCGTTGTCGCATTGACCAGCCATCCGGTCGGGGGTGTTTGCCCGTTTGGGTTGGCCACAGATCTGCCTGTTTACTGCGATATTTCCCTTCAGGCATTTACGGAGGTAATGCCTGCTGCAGGCGCCACGCACACGGCAGTACGCATTAGCCCTACACGCATGGCGGAACTGGTTAATGCACAGTGGGTGGATGTCTGTCAGGAACTTGAGGCGCCGTGTGCGGTGTAATCCGGGACAGCATGCCTTTGTAACAGCCAAGCCCCTTTTCGGGGCTTGAGTTTTTAGCAGCACTTACGCGATTGCGTTATCAACCAGCACTTGAGCCTCTTCAACCAGACGGCCAAGGTGCTGGTCGCTGATAAAGCTTTCAGCGTAAATCTTGTAGATGTCTTCAGTGCCCGATGGGCGTGCAGCGAACCAACCGTTTTCAGTCATAACCTTAAGCCCGCCAATCGGCTGATCATTGCCCGGCGCATGGCTGAGGACCTGAATGATTGCTTCACCCGCCAAAGTCGTCGATTTAACTTGATCCGGCGACAGCTTACCGAGCAAGGCTTTTTGTTGTGGAGTTGCTTTGGCGTCGACCCGGGTCGAGAACGGCAAGCCTAGGTCTTCGGTGATTTTCTGGTATAGCTGGGAAGGATCACGACCGGTACGCGCGGTCATCTCGGCGGCCAGCAACGACGGGATCAAACCATCCTTGTCAGTTGACCAAACAGAGCCGTCCAAACGTAAGAACGAAGCCCCCGCGCTTTCTTCGCCGCCAAACCCCAACGAGCCGTCAAACAGACCATCAGCAAACCATTTGAAACCTACGGGCACTTCATACAGTCGACGACCCAAGCGTGTGGTGACCCGATCAATCAACCCGCTGCTGACCACTGTTTTACCGATCGCCGCATCGGCACGCCAGTGCGGACGGTTTTGAAACAGGTAGTCAATGGCCACAGCCAAATAGTTATTCGGCGCCAACAAACCGCCAGACGGAGTCACAATGCCGTGGCGATCATGATCCGGGTCACAGGCAAAAGCTACGTCAAAACGCTCTTTAAGCCCGATCAAACCCTGCATCGCGTGGCTGGATGATGGGTCCATACGAATACGCCCATCCCAGTCCACGCACATAAAGCGGAATGTGGGATCGACTGAGGTGTTCACCACATCAAGGTTCAAGCCGTAATGTTCGCCAATGGCTGACCAATAACGCACACCCGCCCCACCCAACGGATCGACACCCAAACGCAGGTTGGCACCGCGCAAGATGTCCATGTCGATCACGTTTTTAAGGTCGCCGACGTAAGTATTCAGATAGTCGTGACGGTGCGTGGTGCTGGCTTTTAGAGCCTGCTCATAACCGATCCGGTTAACACCGTTAAGCTTGGAAGCCAGCAGTTCGTTGGCCTTGGCTTCGATCCACTTGGTGACATCCGTATCTGCCGGGCCACCATTGGGCGGGTTGTATTTGAAGCCTCCGCTTTCCGGCGGGTTATGCGACGGCGTGATCACCACACCATCAGCCAATCCCGACGTACGCCCTCGGTTGTAGCAAAGGATCGCGTGGGAGATAGCAGGCGTCGGGGTGTATTCGTCATTTGCAGCGATCATGGTTTCAACACCATTGGCGGCGAATACTTCCAGTGCACTGGCTCCGGCTGGTGTCGACAAAGCATGGGTGTCGATGCCGACGAATAATGGGCCATTGATACCTTTGAACTGCCGGTACAGACAAATAGCTTGGCTGATCGCCAAGACGTGCCACTCATTGAAACTCAGTTCGAACGAGCTACCGCGGTGCCCGGAAGTACCAAACGCGACACGCTGAGTGGCGATCGCTGCATCGGGTTGACCTGTGTAGTAAGCGGTCACCAGTCGCGGAATATCGACTAGCAATTGAGCTGGAGCCGGTTTGCCCGCAAGAGGACTGAGTGTCATGCAAAACCTCAAAAATAAATGATTCGGAGGACAAAAAACGCAGTGTACTGGCACTTCGAGATTGGCGCGAAGCAATTGTCCTGACACAACGTATCAATTAGGTTTTGTCAGGAATTTCTGTTTTATCTGACGGCGCAATTTGCATCCTGTTCCCGTGCATGGCAAAAATTGCAGCAACTTAGTGCGTCTGCAATAGATATAAGGACGCGTACGTTTAAGCTCGAAAAAGGAAGCAGCATGAAATCACTCATTATCAGCGCGGCCCTGACACTCTCGTTGAGTACGCTGTGCAGCCTGGCCAACGCCGCCAAACTGGAGGATGTGGCACCCTACCCTAAAGCCGAAGCAGGTTTCACTCGCCAGGTGATCCACCTGCCTTCACAAAAGAACGAAGACGATTACAAGGTTCAGATCATTGCGGGTAAAACACTACAGGTTGACTGCAATCAACAGCGCCTGACCGGCAAACTACAAGAAAAAATACTCAAAGGCTGGGGCTACCCGATGTACCGCCTTGAAAAAGTCGGCGGCCCTCTAAGCACGCAGATGGCCTGCCCCGATGGCAAACCCCACCCCGACTTTGTGCCGGTGGTGGGCGATGGCTTTATGCTGCGCTACAACAGCAAACTGCCGATTGTGCTCTACGTCCCTAAAGACATGGAAGTGCGTTACCGGATCTGGTCTGCCTCCAAACAGATCAAGCAAGCCAGCACTGAGTAAATGATGTAAGTCTCATTGGGCGACCACGCACCGGCTTAATCGCCCAATGAACCGGTTACTGCAAGCCGACGCGGTACAACGCACCCTTGTCCTCATCGGTGAGCACGTACAAATACCCATCCGGGCTCTGGCGAACATCACGAATACGGCCATTCAAACCGCCCAGTAAACGTTCTTCGTGCACCACCTTGTCCCCGTCCAGTTGCAACCGGATCAAGTCTTTATCAGCCAGGGCGCCAATAAAAAGGTTGTGCTGCCAAGGCTTGAAGCGTTCGCCGTCATAAAAAGTCATCCCGCTGATGCCTGGGGATTTTTCCCAGACTTGATGAGGCGCGACGGTGCCTTCGACCGTTTTGCCTTTGGCTTCTGGGATCGGCCTTGATGAGTAATCGATCCCGTGAGTCGCCAGCGGCCAGCCGTAGTTTTTGCCACGCTCAATCAGATTGATCTCGTCGCCACCCTTAGGCCCGTGTTCATGCGTCCAAAGCGTGCCAGCCCATGGGTTCAAGGCCGCACCTTGCGGATTGCGATGGCCATATGACCATATCTCAGGTCGTGCGCCTTTCTGACCGACAAATGGGTTGTCATCCGGGATGCGCCCATCCGGGTAAATACGCACCACGGTGCCTTGGAGTTTGTCGAGGTCTTGAGACGTTGAGCGCTGGTTATTTTCACCCAACGCAATAAACAGATACCCGTCGCGATCAAATACCATTCGCGAACCAAAATGATTGCCGGTTGAAAGCTTGGGTTCTTGGCGAAAAATCACTTCAAAGTCGTTTAGCTTGCTCAGGTCATCCGATAAGCGTCCACGCCCTACCGCCGTACCTGCCTTGTTGTCTTTACCACCCTCTGCGAATGACAGGTACACCATTCGGTCGTTGGTAAAGTCTGGGGATAGGACTACATCCAATAGACCACCTTGGCCTTTAGCCCAGACTTGCGGGACTCCTGTTATTGGAGCCGACAGCTTGCCCTCGGGGCTTACCCAGCGCAGGTGGCCGGGGCGTTCAGTCACCAGCATGCCCTTTTGGTTAGGTAAAAACGCTAACGCCCAAGGATGCTCGAGCCCTTCGACCACGGTCGTGGCTGTGACGGGCCCCAGCTCTGACTTGAACGTCTGCTGCTCATCTGTCTGCGCATTCGCCGTTAGGCTTAGCAATGAAGTGACCAATAGGGTAGCCAGTGTGGTTTTTTTCATCATCCGATAGTCCTTTTCGATTAACGCTGATCTTTAGGCTGTGACGAAGGTGCGGTGGGTTTCAGAGTCTGGGGAAGGGGCGGATTTCGTGGGTAACCATTGCCGATCTGGCCATTTTCAAGAGACGGCCTTGGCGCATTGGGCAGTGTCGAGCCTGGGCGCGTAACACCTGGGGCCGGGCCCGTGCCTTGTCGGCTGTTGGGGTTTATGCGCCTGATAGTGTTGTTGGTTGGCGGCACACCGGAGCGCAGCGTGTTCTGCGCAAACAACACGGTGGCCGACACAGGAACAAGGCCATCGGCAAAGACGTCTGGTTGAGTTTGAGCTGAAACATGTGCCGCCATACCAGCCAGCATTAATAGCCCTAAAGCACTGAGTCGCGTGCTATTCATCCTATGCTCCAATTCAGTTAAGCCTGAGCGTTGGAGTGCAGTTTGTAGGTCAGGTTCGCTCTAAACCCAGTGAACGCACGTTACTGGTAAGGTTAAATGTCACATCTTATTGCCAAGCGCACCCCCCCCTCGTATTCAGTCTTCGGTGTCAGGCCCGATAACAATCACTGTGGCCTGCCGAGCTTCTTCCAGCAAAGCCTGACGGCAAACTTCATAACAATCGTCGATGTGCCCGTTTCCGACCATTTTCATCACCCCAAAGCTAATAGTGGCAGCCACCGCTTGCCCCACAAACGGCACAAACCTAACCACTGATTTGGTCGCGACTTTGGTGCTCATCTTTTTCAGCAGTGACATGACTAGCGTACGGCTGATGAATTTACCGATGGCTTCACTGCCAATACTGCTAACCGCAACAATCACCATGCGCTTGGAGCGCGAGTCCATGCGTTCAATTTGCTCAGGAGTCAGACCGAATTTGCTGTTGATTGCAGGCAACATTTCGACGAGTAGCGCCACGTCAGTGCCAAGATCCAGCCCTGGGACCGGAATCGCAGCGGCGCCCGCAGAGACTGCAGAACGCTTGGTTACCATGGACTTACATTCGTCACGAATGCGATCAAGCTCGGCAAGCGACTTGATTAACATAAGATTCCCCCACAAAAAGAGATACACGTAGGCAGTCTACTACCTCATTCCCGCGCGCAAGGCGCCAGGTCTTTATGTAGAGGGCTTTTAGCGTTGGAAATTCAGGACAGGGGGTGCTGTTTTTGTCCGCTGAGCATTCGCGCTGACAGAAAAAAGCAGCCTGTACTTGGGGAAAGTACAGGCTGATAAGACGTTAAACGTCTTTTTTGACCTTGCTCCACTCATCTTTGATCTTGTGCACAAAGCCAGAGGTCTTGTCTTTTTCGCAAGCAGTGACAATCTCAGGAGTGATTTTTGCTACGCCATCGACATCCAGCACAGCATCTTCAACCTTGCCACTTTTGTTGACGGCTTCACCGAGACCGACAGCGACAGGTCGGAAGCTTTCGTCGACGGCTAGAAAATCTGCGCAAGTCCATTGCGCCAATGGCTTTTTGGCGTCTGCCTGAGCCAGTGTTGACATTGCGATCAGACCTGCTGCGCCAATCATCAGAATGTGCTTCTTCATATGAATATTTCCCTATTATCAATGAGACAGTTACGTGGGGTGTGCCGCAAAAACCTTAGTTGCGGATATAGGTTCTGTCAAACGACACCAGCGCACTTTAATCTCGACAAAAAAGACAACTTCGCAATGGCTTATCAATCGAAAAAAAATCATAAATAACAGTTAGATAGGATACTCCTACGGACACTCAACCCCGCTCTTTTGCAAGAACGCTGATTATGCATAGGGTAAATATCTATGTGCCGATACGTCTTAGCCGTGGGTAAAAAACGCCCTGATCCGATCGAGAGCAGAGCGTTAATCAAGGCCTACGCAGGCAACATTTAACTTTGCTGTGAGATGGAGAAATCAGTCTCTCCTTTGTCATCCGCAGTCATCACCACCTTGTAGGTTCTAGACGTGCCGCAGCCAGAAACCTGCCAAGTTTCAACTGCTTTCTGGATCGCCCCATTAGGCGATGGTTCTAAACTTGCAATGCTCGCATCAACAGCACTGATAGAACGGCATTGGGTCACCGCTGAAAAAAACTGCTCAATGCTTGAGTACACATCCTTGCGCAATACGGGATCTGTAACCGATTGGCCCGAGAACTGTGGATGACTTGCGCAACCCGCTATTACAGCGGCAGCGAAAATGAGACTAAACAGCGCACCTTGTTGTTTTGCCTTGATCGGCATATTCACTCCTTGAAACGGCCTCATGCCGTATTAATACACATCATTCCAAGCCATTGAAACATGATTAGAGTGATGTCGCAGCACTGCCTTGTGCCTTCCTCAAATGTTTGTAATTAAAACCGCAGCGCTGCTCAATGTGGATGAACCGTCAGAGCCACCAGTTTAATCACGATTGGCCGAACAACAAGAATGCACAGGAAAGCGACGGGCATAGCCAACCGATAGGCATGCAAGGTATTGCTTATGTAGTCCCCATCAATGCCTGTATTGGCAGCCGTAATCAGCAGAGACATCAAAAAAGCCATGATCGCAGACATGTAGAAAGCGAACACGTAGGGCGCTGCACGGGCCGAAAGCCTTGGGCGGTTTGAAGAAAACGTGTTTGAAGTGTTTCTTGAGTTCATGATTAGCCTTTCACTCGTTGATTTCGTCGGTAGCGCACCCTAACAAGATCAACAACTCGCAACTAGACTGCGATTTCTAGTTTGTTTATAAAGCAAATCTTACGAATGCGCTCAGTCTAGGAGCAAGCCATGGACTTGTTTGCGGCGATTAACAGTTTTACCAAAGTGGTTGAAGCCGGATCTATTGCTGGCGCAGCGAAAAATCTCGGTATCAGTGCCGCTGCGGTCAGCCAAACCATCAACCGTTTAGAAGCACACTTAGGGACCCGCCTGTTGCAACGCACCACACGAAGCATGGCACTGACTGAAGACGGAACTATTTATTACGCAAAAGTACAACGCATCGTGGCCGATCTAGCGTTAGCACAAAGGGCCATTAGCCACAGTGACACCGACCTCCAAGGACGGCTCAGCATTGCCTCTACGGCCGCATTCGGACGACACGTCGTGGCTCCACTCATTGCAGGATTTTCAGCCCGATATCCGCGCCTGACACTCGAACTCAGCACCACTGACAGCAGGATCAACCACATACACAGCGGTATTGATCTGAGCTTGCGAATCAAGCCACAACTTGAAGACGGGATCATCGCGCGCAAAATCGTCTCTGTCCCCTTTATCGTCTGCGCAGCCCCGGCCTACCTTGAGCGCGCGGGCTGGCCTAGCACCCCTGAAGAGCTTCAACACCATGCCTGCTTAGGGTTTCGCTACCCTCTGGATGGGCGCTTTCTGCGCTGGGGCTTTATCAACAGCGGGCAACATGCTTACGCAGCACTTAATGTCACGGCCACCAGCGATGATATTGACGCGCTCGCACAAATGGCCGCACATGGAGCCGGGATTGCACGGTTAGCCGAGTTTATCGCCGCGCCTTACTTGGAGTCGGGCCAGCTTATACCGCTGCTGCAACACAGCCACTCGCCTACAGAATCCTATACAGAGCCACTGGACATCTATGCCTGCGTTCAAGATCGCGCGTCCATGACGCCAAAAGTGAGAGCCTTCATCAGCTACCTAACCGAACACTTGCAAAAGCGTTGGCCAAAAGACAATATTTTTACTGCTGTTTAAGCACCCTGAACCGCGTAGCTAGGCCGACAAAATTTAACGTAGAGACAGGCTCAGCAACCTCCCAGTCGGCGTTTTTAAACCGAAGCGCCGCTACACAATTAGCTTCCAACCCGCGGATTACCTGCGGTCAGTCCTTAATCAAAGCTTGCCTATCTGCAGGCTCGGAGGCGGTTCTGCTGCCACCGGTCATTAGCTTGCGTAGTCAGACTGGCATACCGTTTGAAGTTGCATAAACGCCTATTTTGCCTATCTTCATTCGTACTGATTACAACAGTAAAAGCATTACCAGTCGCTGGTTTCACTCAGAGACTGACCCTCTGTAACAACGCACTGCCTGACTACTTTTAACATTGTTTAACTGACCTTACTGCGAATGCGTAAGTGTCATTTTTAGACACTAGCATCTAAAAATTTAGATGCTTTGGGTGTGAGGTTGAGTGAATGCAAACTAAAACTAAACGCGGTTGGTTATGGGCCTATCGCAAAATCCGCGGACTGCAATGTTCAAGATTCACCGCAGCCTATAGAGCAACTCGGTACGTTCTGAGAAATGACACAGGCACTTTTCATAGCACGCTAACTTGGCAGAAAATTCGTATTTATCGCTAATTTTTTAACCCATGAATGCGCTTAATAAAGCGTATTTATCCGCTACGTTGTATTGGCACATTTATACGACTGCCCCTACCGTCGAGGGCTGACAACACACGTGTATACGTCATCGCAATAGATAGAAAAACTCAACCTGATCAACACGGCAAAGCACGCGGGTACTTATCAAAACGGGTTATTTAAGGCAACGGAAATCTGATGCGGAGTGGATCTGTAGGATTTTTCTCGCGCTTTTTTTGAACTTTTCTGCCATGCGCTGGATCGAAGCGGTCGTTCGATATTTATCTACGTCATGGAGACTCTCGCCAATGTTTACTGCAAAACTGCTACGTCACTCCTGCGCGCTAGCGCTTTTCGGCGCACCACTGGCAGTGATGGCCGCCCCAAGTACCGACCCTGTATTTAACGTCGGCTTGCTGGGTTCCTACACAGATTTCAAATTCGAAGGCGGTAGCAGATCCGATAAAGAACATATGGGCCAAGGCGGCGTATTCGCCAACTATGGCAACAAAATGACTGCTGAATCCGGTTTTATCTACCAAATCGGTGGCGAAGCTAAATACAGCAAGAAAAGTGGCAATAAGCTTAAAGAAGCTCAGGCTGACCTCGACCTTGGCTGGCGAGCAGCGCTGGATGCGCGCAATTTCGTTGATGTGATCGTCGGTGGCGGTTACTCCTGGACCCGTTTCGAGCCTGAAATCAACGATCTGGACACCAAGCTGACCTACAAATCCCCGTTCGCCAAGGCCGCGCTGGGTTACAACCACCAGTTCGACACCTCGACTCTGCGCGTTGAAGTGGGTGCCCGTCAGACGCTTGACGGACGCGCACGCCTGAAGGTAGATCGATTCGGTAGCGACACGGTCGACATGAAGGATCGGACCAACCCTTACGCTGAAGTCTCATTGCTGATGAACCAGCAAGGCGATCTGCCCATCCAAGCGGGCGTCTATTACACCCGCACGGAATACAAAATCGACGACAATTCACCGGTTGTCGACAACACTAAACTCAAGCGTGACGAGTATGGCGTGAAGGTCGGCCTGGTGTTCTGATCATCACCAGCAGGCCCCGTCGCTAACGGGGCCTGCACCGACCCTCAAGGCTGACTGATGCATGGCCAGTTCAAGGCGCTCTGAGCGCAAGCCTTTAAGCGGTGTCAGTTGAATAAATCCGTCGCTAACCTTAGAACCATCTACTGCTGCGCCGTAATGAAAATTCTTAAGGTCAGAAAGTATGAGTATTACTAAGCATTGGCTATTTCTTTCATTTGGGCTTTTGTGGCGCTCGTTTCTGTTGCTCCAAATTTACGGTTTAGTATTTAGCTTACTGATCGCAAAATTTCTGCTTTCAAATTCATCTGTAATCTTGATTAAACCAACGCTTTTATATGGATCGCTCGCGTTAATCATCTTTATTGCCCAAGTCGGATTCAAGCTAAATCTTCTCCGGGCAATGCTCGGAAAGCGTCTAAACCTGTCGCAAACGCAATGGCGTATCTGCGCGCTTTCACTGGCGTGTCTTTTCGCCACGATGGCAACCTTGAACGCCGTGGTCGCATTTTCCACATCATTTGATTTTTGGCTTTACTACAAAGTTTTTGCTAGCCCCGTGCTATTGGTTGCTGGCATATTTGCTACTTCTTGGGTCGCTATCAGCAGGGATAGCATTCACCAATAACAGCACCTATCTTTCCTGATGGGAGGAGCTGTCCAGCTTACGCTATCGCCAACTCCGCCCTTAATCACTGACTACCGATAGCCGTCGGGGCTTGTCTTGCGTAGATTCTCACAAATATCACGCAAAACATGGGTCAATGGTGGCTCTAGCAAAAAGGCCTTCATTGTTGAAATCTCCTTTTTGTATGCGGGGTCCGCGTAGACCTTGCGGAACACAGACCTTCGCTCTTCGCTAAACGTTGTATCACTGACCAACCTTTCGAGCGTCAGGCCGCGTTCTGGGTTTCTTTCTTGGCATATCTGGAGCGCCGCTACTGCGCTGACAGCAATTGATTCTTCGCTTACCGGTTGAGTGGCCGTTGTGGCCTCGACGGTGCTCGCGACTGCAATAAACCCACACAAGATCACACTTTTTCCTGAAAACACTTATTTCTCCTGATTTAGACGACATTAACGGATACGTTCCACTCTGCTATGGTGGCGCCCTCTTTACGTTTAAGGAGCATCGAAGAGTGGAATCATGGAAGATCCTAACAGCCGCATTTTTGGTATTTATCAACGCTGACGCCATGGCGTGGGAAGTCGAAAATCCAGTAGAAAGAACGCTAACCGTCACGACTATTGTCCCGACGATGATACTGGGCGGGACCACAGCGTTCACAGTTCAAGGGCCCTCTATGATGAAAAAGACGAAAGACGATGCCCTTGCATTTATTGGTTCTGACGGCGAGATACGCGGTGCTCAGTTTAAACAGGCGTCCCAGTACTACCGCTCGACCTACAACGCTCCACTGATGTCCGACATGCAACTTGCTCAGACAATCGCAGCATCCTTCTGAGGGCACGCTGTGGGCTTCTATGTGATGGGCATGGCTTTCTGAACTGTAAAAAGCCCGGGGCTATCCGCTGAATGCTGCTGCTTTAAGGTGCTTTCAAGGAATGAGTCGGTTTGAAAGCGGTAGTGAGCTGCCAAGTTATGCGGATGAGGTCAGCCAAATAAATTCGTACCTCAAGACGTTAAAAAACTATTCACTCTGTGTGCGACTCCACAATTATTAGAGTCCAGCTGTTCTCCGTCATGGAAGCTGACGAAATTATAAGCCGGCCCAGAGCCGGGCTTCTGGTTTCTGATGATTCCAAGCTCTGCTATCGTGGCGCCCCCAGACTGCAATGGAAGCATCAAATAATGGACTCATGGAAGACACTGGCAATAGTCTTACTGGCATCGGTCAGCACACAAGCCGTATCAGGTGACAACGTCAACCCTGTCGCTGCAGGAATATTCATCACACTATCCTTTCCAACCATTTTAATTGGAGCCACAACATCTCTGACGACCGAACCACCAGAGATACTCAAGTCATCTAAGAGTGATGCCCTAGCATTCATTGGCTCAGACGGCGAGATTCGTGGAGCGGAGTTTGAGCAGGCTTCCAGGTACTACCGCTCAACCTACAACCCACCGTTGATGAGTGACATGCAGCTCGCACAAGCGATTGCTTCGTCCTTCTGACACCTGCTCCGCGCTTCTTGTAGAGTTGTACCGATGCATCATAGACCTGCGACCTAAACAAACAGTGAGGACCAAATCTGCTAGCAGTGGATGTCCGTTATCGCCCACCGTACAACTGTAGTCGCACCTATGCGACAATGCGCGCCATGTCTGGCATGAACCCCGCCTTTATTTCTCAGCAGCTTGGCCACAGCGTCCAAATGTTGTTGTCGACTTATACGCGATGGAACAACTCAAGCTCAGATTGGAGTGAGCTTGAAAAGCTCCAAATGGGTCCTGAATGGTCCCTAGCCTCTATACGCGTTCCCAAAGATATTAATAGGTAACCCTTTGATCTCCACAGCTAACATCACGATGCAGTTCGGCGCAAAGCCACTATTCGAGAACGTTTCAGTAAAATTCGGCGCTGGTAACCGTTACGGTTTGATCGGTGCTAACGGTTGCGGCAAGTCCACCTTTATGAAAATCCTCGGCGACGATCTCGAGCCGTCGGGCGGCCAAGTGATGCTGGAGCCGAACGTACGTCTGGGTAAGCTGCGCCAGGATCAGTTCGCTTATGAAGAGTTCACGGTGATCGATACGGTGATCATGGGGCACGAGGAACTCTGGAAGGTCAAGGCTGAGCGCGATCGTATCTATTCGCTGCCAGAAATGACCGAAGAGGACGGCATGGCTGTTGCCGAACTCGAAACCGAGTTCGCAGAAATGGACGGCTACACCGCCGAGTCTCGTGCCGGCGATCTGCTGCTGGGGCTGGGTATCGGGATTGAGCAACACAACGGTCCGATGAGCGAAGTGTCGCCAGGCTGGAAGCTACGTGTTCTGCTGGCGCAGGCGCTGTTCTCGGACCCTGAAGTCCTGCTGCTCGACGAACCCACCAACCACTTGGACATCAACACTATCCGCTGGCTGGAAAACGTTCTGACTCAGCGCAACAGCCTGATGATCATCATTTCTCACGATAGACACTTTCTGAACAGCGTCTGCACTCACATGGCTGACCTGGATTACGGCGAACTGCGTCTGTTCCCAGGCAACTATGACGAGTACATGACGGCCGCGACCCAATCACGCGAGCAATTGCTGTCGGACAACGCCAAAAAGAAAGCTCAGATCAACGAGCTGCAATCGTTTGTTAGCCGCTTCTCGGCCAACGCCTCGAAAGCTAAACAGGCGACCTCGCGCGCTAAACAGATCGACAAGATCCAATTGGCTGAAGTCAAACCTTCAAGCCGCGTCAGCCCGTTTATCCGCTTCGAGCAGACCAAAAAGCTGCACCGCCAAGCAGTGACGGTTGAGCACATGGCCAAAGGCTTTGACGGCAAGACACTGTTTAAAGACTTTAGCTTTACGATTGAAGCTGGCGAGCGGGTGGCGATCATCGGCCCTAACGGTATTGGCAAAACCACGCTGCTGCGCACTTTGGTCAATGAATTGACCCCTGATGCCGGCTCGGTGAAGTGGACTGAAGCGGCCGAGTTGGGCTACTACGCGCAGGACCACGCTCACGATTTTGAAGACGACGTGACCTTGTTCGATTGGATGAGTCAATGGACTCAGGGCGAGCAAATGGTGCGTGGCACGTTGGGCCGCATGTTGTTCTCGAACGATGAAATTCTAAAATCGGTCAAAGTTATCTCCGGTGGTGAGCAGGGTCGCATGCTGTTCGGCAAGCTAATCCTGCAAAAGCCGAACGTCTTGATCATGGACGAACCGACCAACCACTTGGACATGGAGTCCATTGAGGCGCTGAACTTGGCGCTGGAAAACTACCCTGGCACGCTGGTTTTCGTCAGCCATGACCGTGAATTCGTTTCGTCGCTGGCCACTCGGATTATCGAGCTGAGCCCAAGCGGGGTGATCGACTTCAGCGGTACTTATGATGACTACTTGCGCAGCCAAGGCGTAGTGTTCTGATTACTGTGACTATCTGTCACTGAGTCAGATGTTTAATAAGAAACCCCGTCTAGGTGACGGGGTTTTTTGTTTCTAGATATGGAATATATCTTACGCTCAATATCGAAAAGACCTCTGCAGAGAACCGAAAACCAATCTCTCGTGTACAACACATGTACAAATCTCTTAAAAATGTTAAATCGTAAAAAACAGCAACATCAGGAATTATCAAAGGCAACTAGCCAGTGTTGTTTAAAAAAACTCCTACGCCAATATACGCAGCGCCGGGCTTATTTAAATCAATAAGCTTACGCGAGCGATATAAATTTCTATTAGAGTAATAAACATGCGCTTTTTGATGATGTCTGTGGCTGTTCCAACATTATTTTTGGGCTTTCAAAGCTCTGCATACGCTGAATGGCCTTTCGACGGGTTCCCTTGCTGTCCTTTTAGTGACGCAACGCTGAAAACCAATGTACAACCCCTTACTGGAGCCACTCAAAAGCTACTGCAAATTCAAGGGGTTACTTTTAATTGGAAAGAAGGTGGCCGTGAGGACATTGGCGTTATAGCTCAAGAAGTGAAAAAGGTTTACCCCCAACTGGTTCGTGAAGACACCGCACATATGCGTGTCGACTACGAAAAGCTCGTCGCTCCGCTGATCGAGTCTGTTCGCGAAATGGACGCACGAATCAAACAACTGGAAACGGCCAACACAACCCACGCCCGCTAACCAACACGTATGCTTGGACCGGCTAGCAGACGGATGCTGGCCGGCAACAACTTTACCGCCCTTTAGGCAAACCTAGCGTCAGCAACAACAGCGCTATGCTGTTTATCTAACCCAATTCCCTAATCCATCAGTGATCTGCCGTTCGCAGCATGGAGTGGGAATGAGTGTTCAAGACCTTGTTGAAAAAACGCCCTGACTCGTAAATCAAGTTGCGATGGATGTCTTCACGATCGACACCGTTTGCATCGGTACATGCCCACGCCATGCTGGCACGCTGTTCATCTGTGCAAGGTGCCATAAACACGAAATGCCCGGCACCGGGTATCAAATTGAATTGCGGAACCAATGGCAACTTGCGCGCCAAGGCTTCGGCATTTTTATCCGCAAACACGGTTTGATCACCATCACCGCTGTACAGCAAAACCGGAACTTGCACTTGGGATAACGTTTCGCGCCCAAACATAAGGCTCAACGGCGCCATCAGCAGCAACGCCCGAACCCGCGAGTCAGCCACTGGGCGTAAATCATCACGATCAGCCATCAGTTCACCTTGAGTGGAACACGCATCATGGTCGTCTGGCCTTTCTTGGCAGTAACGCCGCAAACGGTCTAGATCAGGCTGAGCGCCCGCTAAAATCAGCGCGGTTTCTCCGCCTGCCGAATAACCGATAATCCCAACTTGGTCAGCATTTACATAGGGTGACAAGCTGTTATCGCTGAGTACGGCGCTGATGGCTGCCGAGATTTGCATCGGCCGCCCGTAAAGGTTACTCAAGGTTCCTGTGCGACTGTGATCTTTAACGTTGTCGCCTGGATGCAGCACCGCCACTACCACAAAGCCTTTGCGGGCCAGAGCAGTAATCAAGTCATGCTGTGCCAACGGGGTTCCGACATTGCCATGTGACAACACCAGCATCGGATAGTGGCCCATAGCGATCTTTGCGTCTGCAGAGGCCTCAATGTCATAGACGCCCATTCTGCTACTCGTCTCTGGCCCCTCTGACGGGTAAAACACAATAGCGTTCATTGACTGCTTATCTACCGGATCCTGAAAGTGCAGACGATGAAAACCCACGCTCCGTTGGCTATGCACCGCAGGCTCGGCGTGCACCCATAGAGGGCAACTGCTAATCAGCAGAAACAGTACAGCGCACAAACGCATCATGGCGGCTCACCTTCACTCGCGCGCAGCTTACACAGGCAACCAAAAAAGGACGGTCAACCCGTCCTTTGCATAACCCAAGCCAACGCACTTAACGCTGCACTCTGGCCAATCATGGTTCCCAGCGTACAGCGTTTAGCCGCTCATGCACGGTGTGAAAGCTTACGCGGCGCTGAACAAACCCTGATTAATGTGCTGATGGGCATCGCTCAGCGCTTTGTTGCGAACTTCTTCGCCATAACCAAGGCCCTCTGCGCGCACGAACTCCACATCGGTAATGCCGAAAAAGCCCAACAACAGTTTCAAGTAGTCTTCATGGGCCACGCCAGTCGTTTGGCCTGCATGGATGCCACCGGACGTCGACACCACGATAACTTTCTTATTGCCACACAGACCCACAGGCCCAGTTTCGGTGTAACGGAACGTTTGGCCAGCCACCGCGACGCGGTCGATCCAAGCTTTAAGTTGGGTAGGTATAGTGAAGTTGTACATCGGCGCACCGATCACCACTGCATCGGCGGCTAAAAACTGAGCCAGTGTCTCTGCGCTCAACTCTGCTTCTAATTTTTGCGCCGCATCCCGCAGTTCAGCGGGTGTACCCGCAGCCACCAGAGTCGCCGCCGAAAAATGCTGAATACCTTCGCTGGCCAAGTCGCGATAGCTCACTTCAACACTCGGGTCAGCAGCTTGCCAAGCCTTGACGACTTCCCTGCTCAACTGACGTGAAGCCGAGTTGTCGCCCAAGATGCTCGAATCAATGTGTAAAAGTTTCATGCTGATCTCCAAATGAGGATCGCCGCCAAGCGATCAAGTGAGGGGGATACTACCGATGAAACCAATCGACGATAAGTCAGCGAACATGCGATAGTTCGTCCCACCTGTAGGACAGTGAGCACAGCAATGCAAGATCTTAATGACCTGTACTACTTCGCCAAAGTGGTCGAAGCCGGTGGCTTCGCTGCTGCAGGCCGCACTTTGGGTATTCCAAAATCGCGTTTATCAAGGCGGGTGGCCGAACTGGAGGAACGCTTGGGGGCGCGGCTGCTACAGCGCACCACGCGTCAGTTAAAGCTGACAGCCGTTGGCGAACGTTACCTGAATCATTGCCAAGCCATGTTGTTACAAGCAGAAATGGCCGACGAGGCCGTGGCCAGTATGTCCAGTGAGCCTCGTGGGCGCTTGCGCGTTTCTTGCCCCGTGGGTTTGGCTCATCAATTTATGCCCGAGGTTGTCAGTTCTTTTCTGGATGCTTATCCGCATGTGCAATTGGAAGTGAGCTTGCTCAACCGGCGCGTCGACTTGATCACCGAAGGCATTGATGTGGCCATGCGCGTACGAGAATTAGGTGACGAAGATCCGTTACTCGTGACACGACGATTGCGCCAAGCCGTGACGGTGATGGTGGCTAGCCCAGAGTTTGCTCAACAATGGTCTATCACCACCCCTGACGATCTGAAAAAAGCCCCAGTTTTAGGCGCGCTTGAGGCTGATCGAATGGTCCATTTGCGCATGCTCGACGCGCAAGGCAAGTCTTGCGACTTAGTGCTGGAAGCACGTCTGGGTATTGATGATTTCAATGTGCGCAAAGCGTGCACCCTGAAAGGTCTTGGGTTCACGGTATTGCCTATGATGTATTGCGAGCAGGAACTGCAAAGCGGCCAACTGGTTCAGTTACTGCCTAAATGGTCATTACCCGGTGGCTGGCTACAAGCCGTGTATCCACACCGTCGCGGCCTCATGCCAGCAGTGCGGGCTTGGATTGAACACTTGGCAGAAACCTTCGAACGTTGTGTAGAGAAGACCCTATGACACGCACATCCGCGCAAAAAATCATGACCAAACAACAAGTCGCCGCATTCTGTCGTAGCCTGCCGGGTGTGAAAGAGGATGTGAAATGGGGCGGGGTTGAGGTGTTCTATATTGACCAGAGCAAAATGTTTGCCCTGTTCAATCTCAATCACAACGGACTGTCGTTCAAGGTCGATAAAAATCTGTTTTTGGGCTACATAGATCGCCCGGGGATACGCCCATCGCCTTATCTGGCGCGGGCTCATTGGATCAATATGCAAGCGCCCTACCCCATGGGCGAGCAAGAGCTACAAGACTTGCTACGTCGCTCCCACCAATTAGTGGTGGGCAAATTGCCCAAAAAGCGTCAGATCGGCTTAATGATCTGACGCAATCGGTAGCCGCTTACAGGTTCAGAAAAGTAACTTTCAAGAACAGCACGTCAATCCAAACCGCTTGATGCACGGCCACGATCAACCAGAACCAAACCAGATAAGACACCTTGCGCGTTTTATGGCGCAACACTTGCTGTGCCACCAACGCGCCAGGCCATCCGCCTAGCAGTTCAACGCTGTGCAGGGCTTTTTCAGGAATCCGCCAGCGGCCGCTTTTGGCGCACTGTTTGTCGTACGCATACAGCACGAACGCCACCACGCTGGCCGCGCAATAGGCCAACAAGGGTACGCGGGTGATACCGGTGAGTAACACGCTCAATGAACCACCCAGCGGCATCGCACACAGCAGCGCGAGTACTAGCAGCTTAAGTTTCAAGTGACGAATCGGCGCGCCGGGTTGCTCAGACACCTTGGGCACCCCAAAAGCCTCACGCCGATCCTTCGTTAAGCGCTTCAACCGGCCGCCGACCAGTCAATCCAGCCGAACTTCCACGTGGCAAGAATCAACAGACCGAACCCAATGCGATACCAAGCGAACGCAGCATAACTATGATTGGAGATGAACTTGAGCAATGCGCGCACTGCAATCATCGCGAAGATGAACGCTGTGACAAAGCCAATAGCGAACACCGGGAAGTCGTCAGGCTGGAACAAATGGCGGTACTTGTAACCGGAGTACACCGCAGCGCCGACCATCGTTGGCATCGCCAAGAAGAAAGAAAACTCAGTGGCTGCCTTACGTGACAGACCAAACAGCAGGCCGCCGATGATGGTCGAGCCCGAGCGCGAAGTTCCCGGGATCATGGCCAAGCATTGTGCAAAACCGATTTTAACCGCGTCCTTCCAGGTCATGTCATCGACCGTTTCAGCACGAATCACATGCTGGCGACGCTCTGCCCAGAGCATGATGACACCGCCGATAACCAACGCCGTGGCCACGGTAATCGGGTTGAACAGGTATTCATGAATCACGTCGGCGAAGATCACCCCCAACACCACCGCTGGCATGACCGCGATGATCAGGTTGGTGGTAAAGCGTCGAGCACTGGGCTGCGTCGGCAACCCCACGACCACGTCGATGATCTTGCGGCGAAATTCCCACACAACCGCCAAAATAGCGCCCAGCTGGATAATGATGTTGAACGCCATGGCGCGCTCGCCACCGAAGTTCAGTAAGTCCGCCACAATAATCTGATGGCCAGTACTTGAGATCGGCAAGAATTCCGTAAGCCCCTCGACGATGCCGAGTATCAACGCCTGTGTGGCAGTCCAAAGATCCATCATTCCCCCATTTAAGCCCGGCGTAATACCGCGCTGATTAGTCAAATTTTAAGTGTGCGCAACCGTTGCCGCTAAGTGTGATGCGGGTGCTACATGTTTGCTGGCGTAATGTGAAATAACTGTCAGAAATCAATAAAGATTCAGCTTTCTGAATTTCGGCCGAGATCCTATCAGACACGCTCTACTTTCGCTGCTATCACTGCGAACGATGACAACAAGAAAAACAAAGGAGTGACCCCTGTATGAATACCCTGCGCACCTTATCCATCAGCCAGCGTTTGTGGCTGATTTTGATTGTGGCCATGACCATGCTGCTAGCGTTGGGTTTGCTGATGCTAAAGCAGATACATGACGATTTGAATGAAGCCAAAGCGCAAAAAACCCAACATGTCGTACAAGCCGCCAGCGGTGTTCTCGATTACTACCATGGTCTGGAAACAGCCGGCACCCTAAGCCGTGAAGCCGCGCAACAGCAGGCGTTACAGGTGATTAGCCGTATGCGCTATGACCAAAGTGATTATTTGTGGATCAACGATCTGCGCCCTTTTATGGTCATGCACCCAACCAACCCCGCGCTCGATGGCAAAGACCTGTCGAGCATCAAAGACCCTGACGGTTTCGCGATTTTTAACGAGATGGTAGCGCTCGCTAAATCCAAGGGTTCAGGAAGAATGGCCTACCGCTGGCCAAAGCCCGGAGCGGTTGAGCCGGTACAAAAAACGTCCTATGTGCAGCTGTTCGAGCCGTGGGGCTGGGTGATTGGCTCTGGGGTGTATCTGGACGACATACAAGCCGAATTTCAGGCTCAGGTTTGGAAAGCCAGTGGCGCAGGTCTGGTAATCGCGCTGATCATGCTGGTTTTAGTCAGGCTGATCGCCCGCAGCATTGCCCGCCCGTTAAAAGAGGCTGTTCAGGCGATGGCCAATATTGCCAGCGGCGAAAGCGATCTAACCCGCAGCCTGGATACCCATGGCCGTGATGAGGTCACCGAACTGGCACAGCACTTCAACACGTTCACCGCCAAGCTGCGCTCGGTCATCAGCCACCTGCAATCCACCGCCCATACACTGGAGCAATCCTCCAGTGAGCTGGGCAACAACGCAGCACAGGCTCAGCAGCGCAGCCAGCAGCAAGCCTCGCAAATGTATCAAGTGGCCACGGCAATCAATGAAGTCACCTACGCCGTGCAAGAAGTGGCCAAAAACGCCGAACATGCCGCTGGCGAAATGCGTGGCGCCCAGACTCAGGCGCAACTGGGTCAGCAAAACATCGACAACAGCTTGCAGCAGATCAACCGACTGTCGAACACGATTGATCAGGCGGTCGTGGTGATTCGTACGCTGGCCACGCAAAGCAGCGGGATCGGCAGCGTGCTTGAAGTCATCCGTTCCATTGCCGAGCAAACCAACCTGCTGGCCCTGAACGCCGCCATTGAGGCTGCACGCGCCGGTGAGCAGGGTCGAGGCTTTGCCGTGGTCGCGGACGAGGTGCGCTTGCTGGCCCAACGCACGCAAAAATCCACCGCTGAAATTCAAACCATGATCGAGGCTTTACAACAACACTCAGAAGCGGCAGTGAATGTCATCGCTAGCAGCAGCCAAGCCTCGCAATTGACGATTGAACAAGCCAGCCAAGCCGGGCATAGCCTGACCACCATTGGCCAAGTGTTGAACACACTGAATGACCTCAACACGTCTATCGCCAGCGCCACGTTGCAGCAGGCGCACGTGGTAGAAGACATCAACCAAAACGTAACCCAGGCCGCTGGGCTCTCGCAAAGCACCGCCCAAGCCGCAGAGCAATCGAGTGCTGCCAGCATTCACCTTAAAGACTTAAGCCTGCAACTTAACCGGCTGCTACGTCAGTTCAAAGTCTAAGCACTCTGTAGTCGCTGCCCAAAGCTGCGCAGCAAGCCGTTAGTTAGCAACCTCGGCAGCGACGTTTCCCACTGCTCAAACCTTCTAGACATCCTCCACCCGCGGCATGTTAAAAACCGGTGTGTATTGGTACGAGTCCCTTTCATGACGTCTAACAACTGGATCAACCTGGCGCAGGACGACGAGACTCGCATCGAAACCCTGCGCGCCCACTTTGAAGGCCACGCCTATGATCCCCATTGGCATGACAGCTATCTAGTAGGCGTCACGGAACAAGGTGTCCAGCAGTTCAATTGCCGACGCAACCGTCACCACAGCACGCCCGGTAACGTGTTTTTACTCGAACCGGGGGAAATTCATGACGGCGACGCCCCCGAAGACGGCGGTTTTACCTATCGGATGCTTTACCTCGACCCGCAATGGCTCCAACGTGAAATCAGCGCTGTGTTTCAAGAGGCGCCCGCCAACACCTGTTTAGCCTTTGCCAGCACCTTAAGTACCGACTCAAGGCTTGCCCAAGCCACTGCTCGTGCTTTTGACGTTATGCATCACCCTGAGCTGCGCATCGTCCGCCAACATGCCCTCAACACGCTGTTACAAGCCCTTACATACAATTTGCACTGGCGAAAAAAATACGCTCAAGACCCGCGATTACCACGGGTGGCGCAACTGGCGCGAGACTATCTGCACGATCATATGCACCACAACGTCGGCATAGACGAACTCACAGCGATAACCGGGGTGGATCGCTACCGCTTGAATCGCGCGTTTAAGTCGGCCTATGGCTTAGCGCCGCACGCGTACCTGGTGCAACTGCGCTTGGCCAAAGCCCGTCGGTTACTGGCGTTAGGCGTCAGCTGTGCCGATGTCGCTAATGCCTTGGGTTTTGCCGATCAGAGCCATTTAGGGCGCTGGTTTGTGCGTGCTAACGGTATGACGCCTGCGGCCTACCAAAAACGCTGCACAAACGTTCCAGACAGGTGATTGCGCGCCACAGAAAATGAGCCACGCACTCATCTTTCTGTGGAGCCTTTGTATGTGGTTATCGGTTACCGGCTTGTTGCCGTTTCTGCTGTTTGCCTTTGTAGCTTCAATCACCCCCGGCCCGACCAATATATTGGTGCTAAGCAACAGCCATCGGTATGGGATTAGTGCAGCGTTACCGATTATCTTTGGCGCCAGTGCCAGTGCGGCGGCTCTGGTGCTAGTGGTCGGCAGCGGTTTCGGCCAGTCGATCAGCGGTGTGCCGTGGGTGCAACACACCCTGCAAGGGTGCGGTATCGCATGGCTGAGTTATCTGTCTTGGCAAATTTTTAACGCCCCCATCAGCACGCCACACCAAACCGACGCTAACCAACGCCGACTGGGCATGTGGGGCGCCGCCAGCCTGCAACTGATCAACCCTAAATCCTGGATGATGGCGCTCGCAGTCATCAGCGTATTCGCAACCCAAGGTGCGGACCAGCAAAGCCACGTCCAACTGTTGGCGCTGGTGTTCTTTGTCGTATCAATGCCTTGCCTAGGCATCTGGGCATTACTCGGGGCAGGCTCTGCGCGGGTGTTGCAAACCCCGCGTGCCAAGCAACGTTTCAACCGCTGCATGGCGTTGCTGTTACTCACTTCGGCGTGGCTGAGCCTTTTTATTTGAAGGCATATTCACACTCAGCACTTGACGAGATTGGGTGATTTGAGTTTTCCTGAAACCGGTTTCAGCCCTTTCAGCGAAACCGCCTGCGATAACACTAATAAAAGGTTTCAGGCCGTGAACAGTTTTTCAGCAGCCCAACGCACCCGCGTGACCATGCTTGATGTCGCTCAACGCGCGGGCGTCTCCAAGGCCAGTGTGTCGCGTTTTATCGGCGAAGACCGCGCCTTGCTGTCAGCGGCTATCGCCGAGCGTATCGAGCAGGCGATCAATGAATTGGGGTATCGCCCTAATCAAATGGCGCGTGGCCTCAAGCGCGGACGTACACGGCTGATCGGAATGCTGGTGGCTGACATTCGCAACCCCTACTCGATTGCCGTGATGCATGGCGTCGAAACCGCCTGTCGTCAACACGGTTATAACCTGGTGGTCTGCAACACCGACCGCAACGATGAGCAAGAACATCAACACCTCGCGGCGTTACGCGCCTACAACATCGAAGGTCTGATCCTTAACACCCTCGGCCACCATCCAGACGCGCTGCAAGCTCTGCATCAAGAGATGCCAATTGTCCTGATTGATCGCAAAGTTGAGCAATTGCACACCGACTTAGTTGGCCTCAACAACGCCGGAGCGGTTGAGGTGGCGCTGGAGCATTTGCAACAACAGGGTTATCGCGACCTGCTACTGGTGAGCGAGCCAATTGACGGCACCAGCTCGCGCAGTGAGCGTATCCAAAGCTTCAACCAACAGTTAATCCGACGCCCACACCTTAAAGGTGCTGTGGTGCAGACCGGCCCGCGCCTGCGCGCCGAGATTCAGTCTTTTCTACGTAGCGCTGGGCCCGGTCGCAAAGCTATCTTTTGTGCCAACGGCGTAGCCGCCCTCGCCTGCACCCAGGTCTTGCGCGAGTTGAACTGCCGCTTGTTTGAAGACATTGGCTTGATAGCCCTGGATGATCTGGACTGGTTTGCCTTGGTGGGCACCGGCATCACTGCCCTTGCCCAACCGACACAACACATGGGCGCCAGCGCTTTCGACTGCCTGCTCAAGCGACTGAAGGGTGATACCGCGCCGGCCCGAACTTTAGACTTTAACGCCCAACTCATCATCCGCGGATCAACACAACCCCTAACCCCTTAACGTTGTAAGGGCTGACCGCGTGCAGTTAACGCGTCAGCGGAAAACTCAGCACAAAAATGAAACCGGTTTCAGAGATCAATAACAATGACTACATTTCCTGTTTCCATCAGCTTGTCGAGCTACGGCGCAGACCTCGTGCGCGACCGCGGGCAAGCCAGTTTTATTGAGTTACTGGCCAATGCAGGTGCGTCACGCATCGAACTGCGTGAGGAGTTGCTCACCAGCGAAGACTCGGCCAGCTTTAAACACGCGGTTAATCAGCACGGCCTGGAATGCTTGTTTTCATCCCCGATGGAGCTTTGGGAGGCTGGGCAATCGCGGCCTAATCCGCAACTGCTACCCACTTTGCAACGTGCCCATGGCTTCGGCGCCCACTGGCTCAAAGTATCACTGGGCTATTTCACCGAGCATTGCGACGTACAACAGCTTGCTGCCTGCCTTAACCAGCAACCCGTGCGGTTATTGGTGGAAAACGACCAAACCTCTCAAGGCGGACGTATCGAGCCCATGCAGCGTTTTTTCGACAGTGTCGAGCAGTTGCAAGCACCTATCAGCATGACCTTCGATATTGGCAATTGGCAGTGGCAAGACCAATCCGCCAGCACCGCTGCGCGCCTGCTGGGTCGCCATGTAAGTTATTTACATTGCAAAGGCGTGGCACGACGCCCAGATGGCAAATTGATTGCCACTGCACCAACAGCGACCGACTTGCAGACCTGGGAGCAGTTGATGAAGCACATGCCGCATGGCCTGACCCGTGCGGTTGAATACCCGCTGCAGGGTGACGATTTGAACCAACTGAGCCGAGAACACGTGCAGGTTCTAGCCAAACTCAGCCGTGCGCAACAGGAGCTGAGCCATGTCTAAGGTCGATGTGTTGTCATTTGGCGAAACCATGGCGATGTGGGTGGCCGAGCAAACCGGCGATCTGGCTCACGTCGAGTTGTTTCACAAACGCATTGCCGGGGCTGACAGCAATGTGGCCATTGGTTTGGCGCGTCTGGGGTTCAACGTGAAGTGGTTGAGTCGCGTAGGCGCAGACTCCCTCGGGCGCTTTGTGCTCAATACCCTGCAAGCCGAGGGGCTGGACTGCCAGCACGTCGAGATTGATCCGCAGCAGCCCACAGGCTTTCAGCTCAAATCCCGGGCCGATGACGGCAGTGATCCGTGCGTGGAGTATTTCCGCCGAGGCTCTGCGGCCAGTCACTTAAACCGTTCAGCGATTTGCGACACGTTGCTCAGCGCTCGGCACCTTCATGCCACCGGCATTCCCCCTGCGCTGTCGGCCAGTTGCAATGAGTTGTCGTTTGAGCTGATGAAAACCATGCGCGCCGCGGGCAACAGTGTGTCATTCGACCCGAATCTGCGGCCATCGCTATGGGTCAGCGAGCAGCAGATGATTCGCGACATCAATGCCCTCGCCGCTTACGCGCACTGGGTGTTACCGGGGTTAAGCGAGGGCCAGTTACTGACCGGCTATGAGGCCCCAACTGACATCGCTGCGTTCTATCTGGACCAAGGTGCCGAGGCAGTCGTTATCAAACTCGGTGCCAAAGGTGCTTTCTTGCGCACCGCCCACACCGAGCAGTTCATTTCAGCCGTCCCTGTGGCGCACGTGGTTGACACAGTGGGCGCTGGGGACGGCTTTGCGGTCGGCGTTATCAGTGCTCTGCTGGAAAACCTCGGGTTTGTCGAAGCGGTGCAGCGCGGCAACTGGATCGGCAGTCGTGCCGTGCAAAGCCGTGGCGATATGGAAGGCCTACCGACCCGCGCCGAGCTGCTTGATTACACCGCAATCGTTTGAATATTGCTGCACCCGTTACCTGCTGCGACAAAAACAACAAGCTCAGGAGCATCGCTATGCACTCACTGAAACTCGCCACCCGCCGGTGGTGGTACATCATGCCGATCGTCTTTATCACCTACAGCCTGGCGTATCTAGACCGCGCCAACTACGGCTTTGCCGCCGCATCAGGGATGGCCGCAGACCTCAACATCACCCCGGGTTTGTCGTCATTGCTGGGGGCGTTGTTCTTTCTCGGGTACTTCTTTTTCCAAGTGCCTGGGGCGGTTTACGCGCAACGTAACAGTGTGAAAAAGCTGATTTTTGTCAGCCTGATCCTGTGGGGCAGTCTTGCCACCTTGACCGGTGTAGTGTCCAACGCTTACAGCCTGATCGTGATTCGTTTCATGCTCGGCGTGGTAGAAGCCGCCGTCATGCCGGCCATGTTGGTGTACCTGTGCCACTGGTTTACCCGTGCCGAACGCTCACGTGCTAATACCTTTTTGATTCTGGGCAACCCGGTGACCATGCTCTGGATGTCAGTGGTGTCGGGGTATTTGGTGGAGCATTACAGCTGGCGCTGGATGTTTATCGTCGAGGGCCTGCCTGCGGTGCTCTGGGCCTTTATTTGGTGGCGCTTGGCGGACGACCGCCCAAGCGATGCCAAATGGCTCAGCCAACAAGAGAAACAAGACCTGCAAAGTGCGCTGGATGCCGAGCAAGTGGGCATGAAACCGGTAAAAAACTACGCAGCGGCCTTTCGCTCGCCCAAAGTCATCCTTCTGGCTTTGCAGTTCTTTTGCTGGAGCATTGGGGTCTATGGCTTTGTGCTGTGGCTGCCGTCGATCCTCAAGCAGGGTGCGCAGATGGACATGATCGAAGCCGGGTGGCTCTCGGCCCTGCCCTATTTGGCGGCGGTGATTGCGATGCTCGCCGTGTCTTGGGGCTCAGACAAACTGCAAAAACGTAAACGTTTTGTCTGGCCACCGCTGCTGATTGCTTCTGTCGCGTTTTATGGATCTTACGCACTGGGGGCCGACCACTTCTGGTGGTCCTACAGCTTGCTGGTGATAGCCGGGGCGTGCATGTACGCCCCGTACGGTCCGTTTTTCGCCATCATCCCGGAAATATTGCCCGCCAATGTCGCGGGGGGTGCCATGGCGCTGATTAACAGCATGGGCGCACTGGGCTCGTTTGGCGGCTCATACCTGGTGGGTTACTTGAACAGCGAAACCGGCTCGCCGGGCGCGTCCTACCTGCTCATGAGCGGCGCACTGCTGATCTCAGTGTTATTGACGCTGATGCTGACCCCTACCACCCAAGAGCCGGTGGCTCCTAAAACCAGCGCGCCACAGCGCTTGGCACATTCTTGATTTCAATGTCGGTGAACCCCTTGAAAAAACATGTCGTGCTGTACAAAGAACTGTCCGAGCCGCTCATGCAGCGGCTCGAAGCCCAGACCCACGTCACGCTGATCAAGCGCCTTGACGCCCAAGGGTTAGAACAACTGCGCGCGGCCCTGCCCCACGCCCATGGCCTGCTCGGCGCCAGCCTAAAGCTCGACGCTCGACTGCTGGACTTGGCACCCAAGCTCGAAGCCGTGGCCAGCGTTTCGGTGGGCGTTGATAACTACGACATCGACTACCTGAGCAAGCGCAAGATCCAGCTCACCAACACCCCGGGTGTGCTCACCGAAACCACGGCCGACACCGGCTTTGCCCTGATCATGGCCACCGCCCGGAGGGTCGTGGAGCTGGCGATTAAAGTGCGCAATGGGCAATGGCAGAAAAACATCGGCCCAGAATGGTTTGGCACCGACGTGCACGGCAAAACCTTGGGCATTATTGGCATGGGCCGTATCGGCGAAGCCTTGGCTCAGCGGGGTCACTTCGGTTTCGGGATGCCGGTGATTTACCACAGCAACTCGCCAAAACCCGCAGTAGAAGCCCGTTTTAATGCGCAATACCGCAGCTTGAACGACCTGTTACAAGAAGCCGACTTTATTTGCCTGACCTTGCCGCTGACCGCACAGACCGAGGGTTTAATCGGCGCCCAGGCCTTTGCACTCATGCGCCCGGAGAGCATTTTTATCAACATTGCGCGAGGCAAGGTGGTCGACGAAGCGGCAATGATTCAAGCCTTGCAGCAGGGCCAAATCCGCGCAGCTGGGTTGGACGTGTTTGAGCGCGAACCGCTGGATGCGAACTCGCCGCTGTTGCACATGGACAATGTGGTGGCCACACCGCATATCGGCTCGGCCACCGTTGAAACCCGCGAGGCGATGGCTCGCTGCGCGGTGGATAACCTATTGGCCGCCTTAGCAGGCGAACGCCCTGCCAACCCGGTCAATTAAGCTGTAGCCGGTTGGCCTTTTTGGGGCGGCAATCCGCTTTGGGCTGCGATCTTTTGATTTTTAAAAGCAAAGATCGCAGCCTGCGGCAGCTACCCAGTTATCCATCAGGCAAATGCGTGATGCTCATAAAAAGGTCCTGATTAGACAACACGAGTTACTGCATGAAACCTTCCATAAAATCCGCCACGCGACTAGCAAATTGCCGACGCCATGGCGGGCTATCAAGATTTGCCAAGGTTTTGTCTTCGTACACAAAACTTCGAATAATCGCGTTGTAACCCAACCAGCGACAGGGTTCGGGTTCCCAAGCCTTGAGCGCGCTCAGCCCGCCCTCCGTCAGCACCCAAGGCTGTTTAACGGCTAATGTGTCGCGTTGCAGAATCAGATCGGCCAAGGTTCGTCCGCCCAGATGGCTGGCCCCAACCCCTTCGCCACCGTAACCACCCGCCAGCGCGAGGCCTTGCTCGCGGTCGCAAAGCATATGCGGTTGAAAGCGTCGAGACATGCCCAAGTTGCCGCCCCAGGCATGACTAATGTCGACGTTGTTTAACTGCGGAAATAATTCGCTGAACAGGTAGCGACGCAGCTCAACTTCACTGCGGGTCAAGTCGAAGTTATCGCGTAATCGCCCGCCAAACTGGTAGCCACCTCGTGCGCCGAACACCAGACGGTTATCCGCCGTGCGTTGGCCATAGGTGACTTGGCGACTGCTCTCGCTAAAGGCTTGCCCCTGCGACAAACCAATGGTGTCCCAAAGCGCCTCAGATAATGGCTCTGTGGCCACAATCAAGCTTTGCACTGGTAATTGATAACGTCCTAGGGGGGCAAGCGTATTGGCATAACCTTCCACTGCGGGTACGACCCAACGGCTGCGCACTTGCGCCTTGGCCGTACGTACACGGCCTGATTGCCAATGTGTGACTGGGGTCTGCTCATAAATCTGTACGCCCATGCGCTCAACGGCGCGAGCCAGTCCGCGCACTAATTTGGCCGGATGAAGGGTTGCTACATGGGGCGTAAAAATCCCGCCATAGGGCTTGGCGACACGGATCTGTTGCGCCAATTCGCTCGGGTTCAGCCAGCGGTAATCCGCCTCGCTCAAGCCCAAACCGCGCAACTTGGCCAAATAGCTGCGCATGCTGGCCTCTTGCTCGGGATAACGCGCCGCGCAATACAAAGCCCCGCCTTTGCGGTAGTCGCAATCAATCCCTTCACGATCAATGACGGCCTTCACTTCATCAGGAATGCCATGCAACAACGCAAACGATTGATGCCGCTGCTCAACTGCCAGCCCGGCAAGCAGCCGGTCTTCGCCCAGCAGGTTGCCCATCAGCCAGCCACCGTTGCGCCCTGATGCACCAAACCCTGCGGTCTGCGCCTCAACAATGGCGACACTCAATTGCGGCGCATGGCGTTTGAGGTAGTAAGCGGTCCACAGCCCGGTGTAGCCAGCGCCAATGATCAGCACATCGACATCGAGGTCGTGCTCAAGTGCAGCCCGAGGCGTCAGGGGTTCCTCAAGTTGATCCATCCATAAACTGATCGTGCGCCATGCTGGCATTAGCGACTCCACCTTGTGTTCAAGAATGCAGCGATCCTAGCCTCTGTGGTCAGGGAACGTCTTGCGTGCGTACCCGCAAAGAAATTTGCTTTGCGTAAGCCTTGGGCGACTGCCCCGTGTGCTGGCGAAAGCACTTATAAAAAGCCGAAATAGAGTTAAAACCGGCCGCGAACGCGACTTCATCCACTTTTATCGGTGAAATCGCTGTGTCCATGGCAGCTAGCACATGCCGCAACCGGGCCTGATTCACATAGCGGTAAAAGCTTTGGCCCAGCACCTGATTGAGCAAGTACGACATCTGGTTACGCGTATAACCACAGGCTTTTGCAACCTGTTGCAGGTCCAGATCTGGATCGAGATACGGCTGCTGACGTTCGAAATAGCTTTGCAGGTCTTGCGCCATGAAACTCAGTTGGCGGGCTGATAATCCAAGCCGACTGACTGCCGGGCGCAACGGAGATCGCTGCACAGCCTCGGGGGTACTTTCATGAACCAAGGAGGCGTACTCATTTACCCGCCAGATCAAGCCATCGCGCACGGTAATTGCCTCACTGGCACGAAACGACACCAGCCCCTGACTGCCGCGTAAGGTCATGCGGTATTGAATGAACGCCGTGTTGCCATCTATGCGAATTCGATCACTGTGCTCAAGCGCCTCGTCGGCGGCTCTGGGCATGGACATTTGTACGTACTCGCGCAGCTGCGCGATGGCCATGACCCGGTTCTGGAAGAAGTCGTGATAGCGCACATCGGGATGATAAAGCGCCATCACTGCGTCCAGATCACGGTACTTCCAGCACACGTGATAACGCATGACCGTCTCGCCAGTCGCTTGGCTGTGTTCGGGGCCGTCGTCGAGTTGTGACATAAGCGCTCAACTGGTAGAAAAAATCAGAATGCCGAGTTTGAGGGCAGGCTTCAATAACGGGGAAAACCCGTTGGCGCCACGCTTAAACGATTAATTTCATGATGCATGTCAACTTTGACGCCAAAAAATTGTCCGCAGGCAAAAAAAGGCTTATCGCCATCACTCATGGGTGATAGCTTGAGCTTGAAGGACTCGCAAACACTCAGGGAAAAGTTCGCGTTTCTCCATTTCTTCAGAGCAAAAGGAATCGCTCTCATGAAAAAGGTATGCACCATCGATAAGTTCAGCTTCCCCAACGCATGCCAACTCATGCGCTGGCACTTTCACCCCATAGGCTTTGAGGCGACCATGGACGCGCCCAAAAGTATGGTTGCCAGACTCTTTGACCGTGCCACCGGGCAAACCATGCTTGCGATTGCTGGCATTCCCTGCACCCCGTCCATGAGTAGCGCAGAGGTCGCGCGCATCATCCAGGCGGTGGAAGACGAAATTGAAAGCTTCCAACCACCCATGGCGTGGCAGGCGTAATGCCTGGTCTATAGGCGCTAGCTTGAACTCGCGATCTTTTAATCGTGTTAAAGATCGCGAGCAAGCTTGCTGCTAGAGGGGTTAGCCATTCGAGGTGCGCAGGTCTTCAAAAAACGCTTTGCCTTTGGGAATCCGGTCGGACGCTTTAGGCTGGTTCGGCCCTTGGCCATCTTGGCTTTCCAGATACCAATAGCAATGGCTCACCGCCCTCGTTATACCGACGTAGGCCAATCTCAGGATTTCGTCTTTTTGCGCATTGTCATAGGGGTCAGATTCTGCGTCCTTACCCAGACCCGCCATGCGATACACCTGGTTCTTATAGGGCGATGACGTTAGGTGCTGGCAATCCCCAATCAGGAAAACAGCATCCGCCTGTAAGCCCTTAGCGCTGTGATACGTCAGTTGTTTAAGCCTGCGGTCTTCTGGCGCCAAGCTAGAATCTAGATTAACTACCGACTGTATATCCTTTTCTATCAACAGTTTATCGCTGATTTTTCGATAGAGGATTAAGATCCGGTCGCCCGCATTGTAGTGTTCGGTCAGCCGTGCAACCAGATCTTGAATATCTCGGTTTAAGACTTTCACTGGCACCACCTGTTTCAGCTCGCCGCTGGCCTTGGCGCGTTTGCCAGCAATTGAAGGCGCCGCCCGCACGATGTGCTCAGCCGCGTCGATGATGTGCTGATGGCTGCGGAAGTTATCGCTGAGCATCACCCGCGTGGTGGCAGGCGATGAGAACTCTTTGTTGAACTCCATAAAGTACTTGGGCGAACTGCCACGCCAGCCATAGATGGACTGCCAGTCATCGCCGACACACAGCAACGACGAACGCTGAGCGCCACGTCCGATATGCATCGCAGGCCCACGGCTACGGATTTCACGCAAACTGGCACGCAACCACGAGACGATTTGCGGTGACACGTCTTGAAATTCATCAATCATCAGATGCGAGAGCGGCCGCAGTTGCTCATGGCTCAGCAACTTGAAGTTTTGCGGCGTATTCTCACCAAACAGCGAAAACATTCGGTTGTAGGTCATCACCGGCGGCGTTTGCGTCAATAGATGATCTTCTAGGGCACGCCAGTACAGGCTTAAGGCCTCAAAGAAGAAACGATCCGGGTCGTCCCTAGCAAAGCGCATGTCGCCCACAGCAGCGGCAACGTCAAGCCCAAGGTTTTCGATAAAGCTGGCGGCAGACACAAAACAATCCAGCAACGGCGCAGAGCTCAACTCACCCTTGAGTTTGTAATCAAAGCCCGGCCCGGCACTGGCATCCCCGGCCAACGTTGAGAGCACACGCTTCGCGTCTTCATAGCTCTCTAACCAAATCAATGGCTTGCTGCAAAAAGCTCGAAACAGTGTGCGCTTAACAGCCCACTCTGCGCGCACGCTTAACTTAGCGCCGGGGCGACTAATTTGCGGGTTTTCACGGGGATCGAATCCAAGCACTACCCAAGCATCCAACTGCGGGATATAGCCGTGGCAATGAAATTTCGAACCATTGATCTCCAGCGTTTCGCGGTTCGGCTCAATGCCTTTTATCGGCCAAGCACCCGCGGCAAACCACAGGTCTTCCAAAAGGTCGCACAGTTCTTCATCACGTTTAGCCGCTAGCTCAGTCACCGCCATGCGTTTTTGCACATCTGGATGATCGCGCTCCAACTCCTTGAGTTGCAGCGCATGACGGCACAGTGGAGCGAGCGTCTCGCGAAAACGTTCATCCCGGCTGTAGAGGGCGTGATAACAGGCATTGAGTTGTTGGCGCTGAGCATCGTTGATACGCAGGTCAAACGGGTTGCTGTCACCTTCGTCTTCGCTCAGTAGAGCGCGCGAACTGAGTGTTTCAAATGCTTGGAGCTGGCTATAACCGGGCAGGCTGCGCACCATCGGCAAAATCCGCGAGTGGAAGGTACGTACCACATCGCGGGCTTCTTTAAGGGTTAAGGGGCGGCCCCACAGCGTGAAGATCTGTTGCAGCTTGCTGATGAAGTCTTTGCGCGACTCTCGGGTAAAGGTCACGACCGTCATTGAATCGAGCTCAAAGCCCAAGTAATGCGTCAGCAATAGAATTCGCAGCACCAGTGATGTCGACTTGCCCGCTCCGGCGCCGGCCACCACTGAAGTCGACGGTGTGTCACTGAAAATCATCTTCCACTGCGCAGCGCTCGGCTGGGCATACGCAGGTAACAGCGCCGCTACATCGGCTTTGATCTGTTTTTTAAGCTCAGGGCTCAGTGGCAGGCGCCAATCGTCGAACAGATGGTCATCAATCCCTGGTGCGCGCAGAACTTGCGGGCGGGTGTCGCTGATCAGCAGCACTTGGCGCCCTTCTTCGAAACCTTCAGCGTGGCCTTCCTTGAAACCGTAATCGAACCCTGCGCCGTGGCCGCTGCGAAACCCGTCAGCCTGCCCGTGCAACCACGACGCGGCATGTTGGACGCGCAAGCGACTCAAACCGCCGCCAAACATCCGTGCGACGAGGCGCTTAAACCATGGCAGCTGAGATTCGGGGACAAGTTGCTCGGGCAGATCGGGGATGTGTTGCGTCACGCTGACTCCAAAGTGTGAGGCTGTACGAGTTCAGGGGCTATGGTCGCCGCATTGCGCTCATAGATCTAGCGAATTGCTGGCACATCAGCTGCTTAGAGGCTTTTTTAAAAGCAAACTCCGCTTATCAAACCCGCATACATATCAACTTAACTGATAGGTTTTAAGCATTTTTTGCGCTTTTTTTCGATACTTCTCTGCTAGAAAATCAACGCCATCATCCATCAAGTCACCGTTCAAACCTATCCGGCGACCTTCACAGGAGAAGCATCATGCTTGAACTCAGACCCTTCAACACCTTGGGTGGCGCTCATCACGGTTGGTTGGATGCGCATCATCATTTTTCGTTCGCCAACTACTACGACCCCAACAGGATGCACTGGGGCAACCTGCGTGTCTGGAACGATGATGTGATCGCCCCAGGCACAGGCTTCCCGCATCACCCCCATCACGACATGGAAATCATTACCTATGTGCGTGAAGGAGCCATCACCCACGAAGACAGCCTGGGCAACAAAGGCCGCACCGAAGCGGGTGACGTGCAAGTGATGAGCGCAGGCACCGGGATTGTTCACAGTGAATACAACCTGGAGTCAACGCCGACTACGATTTTTCAGATCTGGATTATTCCTGATCACGCTGGGGACGCACCTACATGGGGTTCCAAACCTTTCCCCAAAAGTCTACGTGAAGGCTTTGTGACCTTGGCCAACGGCCAACAGGACGACCAAGAAAGCCTGACTATCCGGGCGGATGCCCGTGTGGTAGCGGCCAACCTCAAAGCCGGGGAAAGCGCCGAGTACCGCTTGGACAACGGTCGCCGCGCCTACTTGGTGCCTGCTACCGGGGTGATTGAAGTCAACGGCCTTAGGGCGCACGCGCGTGATGGTGTGGCCATCGTCGATGAAAGCGTGCTACGGGTAACCGCGATTGAAGACAGCGAAGTTGTCTTGGTGGATGTGGCCTGATGCGCCCAATCAGGTTAGATCAGAAGATCGCTCCGGCGCCTAAGAGCCCGTGCGCAGGTGCGATCTTTTGATCGGCTTTTACCGAAGGATCTCAGCCATTGGACGCCGCAAGCGTCTCGGTCTGGGCCTTACGGCGTTGAATCACATACCCCAACACCGCCAACGGCGCCGTTGCCAACATCACCTCGACGGTAATGGTGAGCGGCTGACTGATATAGGTCGACACCAGCAAACTGCTCAGAAAACACAACCCAAGCTGCAAGGTGTTTTGCAATCCAGCCGCTTTGCCTGAGTTTGCGGCAAACGGCATCAGAGCGTTCGCCACCACGATCGGATAGCTCGCGCCGTTAACCAACGCCATCAGGCAGAACGGGATCAAAAGGGTTGCCAGTGT
>NZ_LLWH01000166.1 GCF_001411475.1 Pseudomonas endophytica
ACGGTGGTTGATGGGTCCAGAGGGTTGCCTGGCTTCCATTCTTTGAGCGCCTCGATGACCAGAGGCAGGAATTTGTCTTTGATCGAACGCTCGACCAGCAGACGTGAACCGGCGGTGCAGACTTCGCCTTGGTTAAAAGCAATGGCGCTGGCAGCGGCTTGGGCAGCGGCTTGTAGGTCTGGAGCATCAGCGAACACGATGTTCGGGCTTTTACCGCCAGCTTCTAGCCAGATGCGCTTCATGTTGGACTCGCCCGAGTAAATCAGCAGTTGCTTAGCGATTTTGGTCGAGCCGGTGAACACCAGCGTATCAACGTCATTGTGCAAGGCCAGTGCCTTGCCTACCGTGTGGCCGTAGCCTGGCAGAACGTTCAGCACACCGGCTGGGATACCGGCTTCAACGGCCAGAGCCGCGATGCGGATGGCGGTCAGCGGGGATTTTTCGGACGGCTTGAGGATCACCGAGTTACCGGTTGACAGCGCAGGGCCGAGTTTCCAGCACGCCATCATTAGAGGGAAGTTCCACGGCACGATGGCAGCAACTACGCCGACGGCTTCGCGGGTTACTAGGCCCAGTTGATCGTGCGGGGTGGCTGCGACTTCATCGTAAATCTTGTCGATGGCCTCACCGCTCCAGCTCAGCGCGCCGGCAGCTCCCTGTACGTCGATGTTTAAGGAGTCACTGATAGGCTTGCCCATGTCCAGGGTTTCAAGCAGGGCCAGTTCTACGGCGTTTTGCTTGAGCAGACCGGCAAAGCGGATCATGGCGGCTTTACGTTTGGCTGGCGCCAGGCGCGACCAGACACCCGAGTCGAAGGTTGTGCGCGCGTTTTCTACGGCGCGCTGGGCATCTGCGGTATCGCAACTGGCAACCTTGCCCAGTAAGCGGCCATCGACCGGGCTGAGACACTCGAACGTTTCTTTGGACACCGCATCGGTGTATTCACCGTTGATGTAGGCGCGACCTTCAATGTTCAGCTGTTGGGCTCGTTGTTCCCAGTCTGCACGCGTCAGGGTGGTCATTCGAGTGTCCTCCTCTCATGTTGAAATACATTCGCCACGACGATTTT
Organism: Pseudomonas endophytica; assembly: GCF_001411475.1. Taxonomy (GTDB): domain Bacteria; phylum Pseudomonadota; class Gammaproteobacteria; order Pseudomonadales; family Pseudomonadaceae; genus Aquipseudomonas; species Aquipseudomonas endophytica. The sequence goes on from NZ_LLWH01000166.1 coordinate 1,070, forward strand.
GGCATGGCGTTTCAGGAATGCTGTCCAATCCTCTAGAGTGATCGGCACGAGGCATGTGCCACCCTAAACCAGTGTCCTACGGACTTTCAATATATTTGACACTGAGGTCGCAAACGGCATGGCTTGTTCGTTTTAATAAACATAGACTCTAGTCTTTCAGACCAATCACGCTGTCTTTTCGGGGGGATAAATCAATGAACATTGAAAGCGTCGTCGACTTCAGCACCGCCAATACCAAAGCCGAGCGCTACAGTCAGGCACCCGAAAAATGCTTGAAGGGCAATCCCGAGCAAATCCAGCATAACCATTACGCCAGTGCCTGTGGGCAGTTAAACGCAGGCATGTGGGAAAGTGATGTGGGCCATTGGGAGGTCAATTTCACTGAGCACGAATATTGTGAAATTGTGCAGGGCGTTTCGGTGTTGCGTGACCGAGAAGGTAACGCCAAGACCCTGCGTACGGGGGATCGCTTTGTCATCCCGGCCGGCTTTAAGGGGACGTGGGAAGTGCTTGAGACTTGTCGGAAGTTTTACGTGACGTTTGAGCAGAAGCCCTGAAAGTCACGAACCAGAGCGTTTCCCAAAGCCCTGCCATCGTTAATGGCAGGGCTTTTTTTGTGCTGGATTTAATGTGGAGATAGGATGTATTCAGTTACAGCTTGGCGTCCGTCATATTTGAAATTAGATCCAGAATTTAATGTGTGCAGAGATTGATTTTATCGGTCTGCACAAGGGCTAAATTCGCCTACCTCTTAAATTAAAAGGAAACAATATGACAACGTTAATCTCTACCCAAAAATCTATTTTAGCTGCCCTTATTGTCACGGTATGTGCGTCTGCACCGGCCATGGCTGCCGAAGATGGGAAGTGCAGGACTGATATTTCATACAATACTCTAGTGCCCCTAGATGCCACGTCGGAAAACTTTGAAGTTCTGCGCAACGCATTTGAGGCAAAAAAAATACGCGTCGAGCGCAAAGGTATAGCCTATACAGCCGAATTCAATGAATATCGTTTGAGAATCAGTGTGGATGCGGATAATAAAATAAGCGGCTACCGCTGCGGGTAATTGGGTCCTAGTCGATATTTGCCAAGAATGTAAATGCTCGTTTTATTTTGCAAGGAAGTGAAATGAATACGTTATTTAATATGAAAAAAGTAGCCATTGCGTGCTCGATTGTCTTATGGGCAGGAAGCGTCCAAGTATCGGCTGCTGAAAGTGAACTAGGAAAATGCAATCTGGACTTCGCCCAGACCAAGATCCTGCATGCGGCAACCCCTGAGTTTGTAGAAAGCATACGCCAGCGCTCCGGCGCGACGGTGACGCGCGTTGAAAGGCCGGGCGAGATCTACACAAATGAGTACAACGCAGATCGGCTACGCGTCATTGTCAACAAAAACAATATTATTCAACATTATGTGTGTGGATAAGGTGGGCGTATGAAATACTCACTGGATCAAGAAAAAAGCTTCTGTGCAGATATCTACTGGAAGGGTAAAGACCAAGTACTGCATAAAGTCGCTGCTACGATGAATAATGAGACTATTTTTAAAAATAATGACGGTTGGCTGTTTGCAGGAAAAGATAATTACACAAAGCGCTTGAGTAATGGAATGATCTGGGACCGTTATTTGGTGGAGTTAAGTTTTTGGTTTGGTTGTTATGTGCGTGAGGATGGCCGGCACCTTTATCGTATCGCCTCCTTCACACGCCACCTTGCACAGCATGACGATAGAAACCACCGTTTTAATGGGCATCAGGTTGATATCAGTAGAGGTGGTTTTTTAGGTTTGTACGATATTCACGTTGACTATATCCACCCTGGGAGATACTTGGAGAAGTTGTTGTTTCAACTTGATAACCTTCCGCCCGAGGCTAAAGATATAGGCCAAGTTTTTAACAATGTGCAGTTGATCAGCCCTAACGGACATCAGATCAGGGGGGTAGATGATGAAGGTTATCCTTTCTTGAATGAACGCGTGCCAGGGGAAATGGGCTCGTTCACGCTGAAAGTGCTTGAAGCGAGATACCTATTTCCGTATCCAGGATAGGATTTTCAACATCAGGTTCTGTAGGGGGCTGACCGCTGTATCCCCACATTCCGAGGTTTGCATGAGCAACAAAAAAGGCCCGTATCGCGAGATAAGGGCCTTTTTTGTAGAAGAAAAACCAATTACTTGATTTTGGCTTCTTTGTAGATAACGTGCTTGCGAACCCGCGGATCGAATTTTTTGATTTCGATTTTGTCCGGAGTGGTGCGCTTGTTCTTATCTGTGGTGTAGAAATGGCCTGTACCAGCGCTCGACACCAAACGGATCAATTCACGCATGATTAGCTCCCTTAGATCTTGCCAGCGCGACGGATTTCGGCCAGCACGACAGTGATGCCACGCTTGTCGATGATACGCATGCCTTTAGCAGATACGCGCAGACGCACGAAACGTTTCTCTTCTTCAACCCAGAAGCGGTGATGCTGCAGGTTCGGCAGGAAACGACGACGGGTTTTGTTATTTGCGTGGGAAATGTTATTCCCAGTCACCGGACCCTTACCGGTAACTTGACAGACTCTCGACATGCCTCAGCCCTCTAAAACCACATGCCCAACCCGGCATGGGTTGGCCGCTTAATCTCTCAGTCATTTGGCGCTAGGCGCCGCGTTTCTTTAAGGGTCTTACCGGCTACACCTACAAACGAAGGAACCGGGCCCCTAGAAAAGAGCGCTGCTTTATACCAGAAAGACTAAAGCGCAACAACAAGCAGTGTGATTTGTTGTGATTAATAAAGGCGGCATTCTAGCGTGAACCCTTGCTAAAGCCTATGCCTAGCGAGGGCGAACCGCTCGTCGCTAGATTAAAGGTTTCAGGTGAGGTGCCGGCCAATCTTGATGTGGACCTTGCCTCTGGAAACCAGAATTTGAGGACGCTGATGACCGTAGGAGCTGCCGAAGGCTGCGATCTTTTTATTCCGGGAGATCTAAAGATCGCAGCCTTCGGCAGCTCCTACGGGTGAACGATGCTATTAAAGAGTAGTCATTTATCAATCCGATCACTAGGGTAGACCTTTTCCAGACTGCACTCGCAGATGGGCCAACGACTTGCAAAGGAATCAGAATATGCGTCTCGCTGCTGCCCCCTTGTTGCTTACCTTTTGCCTGAGCCCGCTGGCTCAAGCGGCCACCCTGAGTGTTTGCACCGAGGCAAGCCCTGAAGGCTTCGATGTTGTGCAGTACAACTCGCTGACCACGACCAATGCTTCAGCTGACGTATTGATGAATAGCTTGGTCAACTATGACGCGCAAGCCGCCAAATTGGTGCCCAGCTTGGCGCAGAGCTGGTCAGTGTCGCCTGACGGCCTCGTGTATGAGTTCAAACTGCGCCCAGGGGTCAAGTTCCATAGCACGCCTTACTTCACCCCGACTCGCGAATTGAATGCCGATGACGTGCGCTTCAGCTTCGAACGCATGCTCGACACTGACAACCCGTGGCATAAGGTGGCGCAAAGCGGCTTCCCGCATGCACAGTCTCTGCAACTGCCTGAGCTGATCAAAAAGATTGAAACCCCCGATCCGCTGACCGTGCGCTTTACCCTCAGTCACGCGGATTCAACGTTTTTGCCCGCTTTGAGCATGGGCTTTGCGTCGATCTATTCGGCTGAATATGCGGATAAATTGCTAAAGGCTGGCACTCCCGAGCTGATGAACAGCGAGCCGATTGGTACGGGCCCCTTTGTGTTCAGCCGTTACCAAAAGGATGCAGTGGTTCGTTACAAGGCCAACCCTGATTATTTCGCAGGCAAACCCGCGCTCGATGGGCTGATTTACGCCATTACCCCAGATGCCAATGTTCGTCTTCAAAGACTGCGGCGCAACGAGTGCCAGATTGCACTCTCGCCCAAGCCGTTGGATGTTGAAGCCGCGCTTAAAGACTCCGCACTGGCAGTCGCTCAGACACCAGCCTTCATGACCGCGTTTGTAGCCCTCAACACACAGCACCCGCCATTAGACAAGCCAGAAGTGCGTCAGGCCATTAATCTGGCGTTTGACAAAGAGACGTACCTCAAAGCGGTGTTTGAAAACAGCGCACAGGCTGCCAACGGTATATATCCAGCGAACACTTGGAGCTACGCCAAAGACTTGCCAGGCTATGCCTATGACCCGCAAAAGGCTCGAGATCTGCTGGCCAAGGCGGGCCTTAAGGACGGTTTTAAAACCACTATTTGGACGCGTCCTACTAGCAGCGTACTGAACCCCAACCCGAGTCTGGGTGCTCAGTTGCTGCAAGCGGATTTGGCAAAAATTGGTATCGAAGCGGATATTCGGGTGATCGAGTGGGGCGAGTTGATTCGTCGCGCCAAAGCGGGCGAACACGATTTGCTGTTTATGGGCTGGGCGGGCGATAACGGTGACCCGGACAACTTCCTAACGCCGCAGTTTTCATGCGCGGCGGTGAAGTCTGGGACCAACTTTGCGCGCTACTGCGATAAAACTCTCGACAACCTAATAAGCCAAGGTAAAACCGTCAGCGATCAAGACAAGCGCAGCGCGTTGTATCAAAAAGCTCAGGCATTGATTCAGCAGCAGGCGCTGTGGCTGCCGCTGGCGCATCCAACGGCCTACGCGCTAACCCGTAAAGATGTACAGGGTTATCAGGCAAGCCCATTTGGGCGCCAGGACTTTTCGACGGTTAGCGTTAAGCCTTAAGCGTCACATCCAGCCGTACTCGACCATCGACAGCGGTTCACCGTCGCCGACGATAAAGTGATCCAGTACTCGCACTTCGATCAGATCCAGCGCCTCTGTAAGGCGCTGGGTCAGGGTGCGGTCGGCTTGGCTAGGTTCGCAGATGCCTGAAGGGTGGTTATGGCAAAAAATAACGGCTGCCGCGTTATGCGCCAGTGCGCGCTTAACCACTTGGCGAGGGTAAACACTCGCGCTGTCGATAGAGCCTCTAAACAGCACCTCAAACGCCAGCATGCGATGTTTAGAGTCCATAAACAGGCAGCCGAACACTTCATGCGGCTCGTGTCGCAGCAAGGACTTTAGATAGTCGCGAACGGCCTGTGGGCTCTCCAGCGCAGAGTCTCTGCGCAGACGTTCGGCCAAATGCCGACGGCCCATTTCCAGTACGGCTTGCAGTTGGCTGAACTTGGCTGGCCCCAATCCGAGCTGCTGGCAAAACGCTTCGAGATCCGCTTCCAGCAAGGCCCTTAGGCTGCCGAACTCGTTGAGTAAATGCCGAGCTAAATCGACCGCACTTTTGCCTGATACCCCTGTGCGCAGGAAGATTGCCAACAATTCGGCATCGGAAAGGCTGGCAGATCCATGTGCTAAAAGCTTCTCGCGCGGTCGTTCGGCCGCGGGCCAATCTCTAATACTCATCACACCTTCCTTGTCAGTAGGCGCCGCTGTTCCGTAGCAAGCGCTGTGTTATCTTAGCCCATCATTATTGCGTGGCATTTGGCCATTTTCCGCGCAGTCATCATCGAACTAAAAGGCAGGCCTATGCAGCGGCTGTATCGAAAACGCATTGTTTTGGGCGTCGGCGGCGGCATTGCTGCTTACAAGAGTGCAGAGCTGGTTCGCCGCCTGCTGGATCAAGGTGCTGAAGTCCGTGTTGTCATGACCCGAGGCGGCAGTGAGTTCATTACTCCACTGACCATGCAGGCTTTGTCTGGACACCCCGTTCACCTGGATTTGCTAGATCCAGAAGCAGAAGCCGCCATGGGCCACATTGAGTTGGCCAAATGGGCTGATCTGGTGCTCATCGCGCCTGCAACCGCCGACTTGATCGCCCGTCTGGCGCAGGGGTTGGCTAATGATTTGCTGACCACGCTGGTATTGGCCACGGACGCGACGGTTGCCATCGCTCCTGCTATGAATCAGGCCATGTGGCGCGATCCGGCGACTCAGGCCAATACACAATTGCTCCAAAGCCGTGGCCTTAAGGTGGTTGGCCCGGCCTCCGGCAGCCAAGCCTGTGGTGACGTGGGCTTTGGCCGCATGCTAGAAGCCGAAGACTTGGTGCATTGCGCGGCTGAGTGTTTCCAGCGTCAGGCGCTGACCGGTAAGCATGTACTGATCACGGCGGGACCAACCCAAGAAAACATCGACCCGGTGCGCTACATCACCAACCATAGCTCCGGGAAAATGGGTTTTGCTTTGGCAGAAGCCGCGGCTGAAGCGGGTGCTCGTGTCACGCTGATCACTGGCCCCGTGCATTTGCCAACACCAGATCGCGTCACCCGTATCGACGTGGTCAGCGCTCGCGACATGCTCGCCGCGTGTGAGGCTGCCATCCCTTGCGACGTGTTTATTGCTTCCGCAGCGGTTGCAGACTACCGGCCCGAAGTCGTTGCCCCGCAAAAACTTAAAAAAGACCCTACCAAAGGCGACGGCCTGTTGCTGCAAATGGTGCGCAATCCAGACATTCTGGCCACTATTGCAACCCGTCCTGACCGCCCCTTTAGTGTTGGTTTCGCAGCGGAAACTGAGCACTTGCTCGATTACGCAGCGCGCAAGCTTAAAGACAAAAATCTCGACCTGATTGTGGCCAACGATGTGGCTAACCCCAGCATCGGTTTCAACAGTGAAGAAAACGCCTGCAGTGTGATTGATCGCGACCTGCACGCCACCGTATTTGCCCAGACCAGCAAGGGTAAGATTGCCCGCCAGCTGGTCACTTTTATCGCCGAACGTCTGAACCAGGTTTAACTCGTATGCACGCTTTGCAAGCCAAAATCCTTGATCCACGCATTGGTAACGAATTCCCGCTGCCGCACTACGCGACACCCGGCTCTGCGGGTCTTGACCTGCGCGCCATGCTCAAAGAAGACACCGTTCTTGAACCCGGCCAAACCCTGCTCATCCCAACGGGTCTGTCGGTGTACATTGGCGATCCGGGCTTGGCTGCGCTGATCTTGCCGCGCTCGGGCTTGGGCCACAAACACGGCATCGTGCTGGGTAATCTGGTTGGTTTGATCGACTCCGATTACCAAGGTGAGCTGATGGTGTCGTGCTGGAACCGTGGCCAAACGGCGTTCACTGTCACCATCGGCGAGCGTATTGCGCAATTGGTGCTGGTGCCGGTGGTACAGGCGCACTTTGAGCTGGTAGAGCAGTTCGACGAAAGTCAGCGTGGCGCAGGTGGCTTTGGCCACTCTGGCACTCTCTAACCCTATTTATACGTATTCACCAAACTCTCTAAGAATGGAGTCTTCACCGTAATGAGCAGCCCTGATTCGGTCGCCCCACGTTTTCCGGACACCATTTTTCGCGCCTATGACATTCGCGGTGTCGTGCCCCAAACATTGACTGCTGAAACCGCTTATTGGATCGGTCGCGCGATTGGCGCCGAAAGTTTGGCCAAAGGTGAGCCTCATGTATCGGTAGGTCGCGACGGTCGCTTGTCTGGCCCGGCGCTGGTCGAACGCTTGATTCAGGGCGTTGCCGACAGCGGTTGCCAGGTCAGCGACGTGGGCTTGGTGCCCACTCCCGCGCTGTATTACGCCGCCAACGTGTTGGCCGGCAAGTCGGGGGTGATGCTGACGGGCAGTCATAACCCATCGAACTACAACGGTTTTAAAATCGTAATCGCCGGTGACACGCTGGCCAACGAGCAAATTCAGGCGCTACACACCCGCCTCAAGGCCAACGACCTGACGTGGGGCGAAGGCAGCATTGAGCGTGTCGATATTTTGCCGCGCTACTCGGCTGAAATTACCCGCGATATCACGCTGGCGAAGCAGCTCAAAGTGGTCGTCGATTGCGGTAACGGTGCTGCCGGTGTGATCGCCCCGCAACTGCTCCAAGCGCTGGGCTGTGAAGTGATTCCGCTGTTCTGTGAGGTGGACGGTCACTTCCCGAACCATCACCCGGATCCGGGCAAGCCTGAAAACCTTGTCGACCTGATTGCCAAAGTAAACGAAACCAACGCCGATGTGGGTTTGGCCTTTGATGGCGACGGCGACCGTGTGGGTGTGGTGACCAACAAAGGCACGATGGTCTTCCCAGACCGGTTGCTGATGCTGTTCGCGCAGGACGTGCTGGAGCGCAACCCGGCGGCCGAGATCATTTTCGACGTGAAGTGCACCCGCCGCCTAACACCGCTGATTAATGAATACGGCGGTCGCCCACTGATGTGGAAGACCGGCCATTCTTTAATCAAAAAGAAGATGAAAGAAACCGGCGCCTTACTGGCCGGTGAAATGAGCGGGCACATCTTTTTCAAAGAGCGCTGGTTCGGTTTTGATGACGGCATCTACAGCGCCGCTCGCCTGTTGGAGATCCTCAGCAAACAGTCAATGACCGCTGAGGATCTGTTTGAGACGTTCCCCAACGATATTTCTACGCCAGAGATCAATATCGATGTGACGGACGAGAGCAAATTCAGCATCATTGACGCCCTGCACGACGCGCAATGGGGGGAAAACGCCGAGCTGACGTCGATTGATGGCGTGCGCGTCGACTATCCAAACGGCTGGGGCCTGGTTCGCGCCTCCAACACCACTCCGGTGCTGGTGCTGCGATTCGAGGCTGATAACGAGGCCGAACTGCAACGCATCAAGGCTGTCTTTCACGCTCAACTCAAGCGTGTGGCACCTGATCTCCAACTACCGTTTTGATCGACTTTGTTTTACCGGAGCCCTGAATGACCCTCGAACGTGAAGCCGCCTCTAACGTCGCCAAGGTTTTGTCCGAAGCGCTGCCTTACATTCGCCGCTATGTCGGCAAGACGCTGGTCATCAAGTACGGCGGCAACGCGATGGAGAACGATGACCTGAAAACCGGTTTTGCGCGCGACATCGTATTGATGAAAGCGGTGGGTATCCACCCGGTCGTGGTACACGGCGGCGGCCCGCAAATCGGTGATCTGCTCAAGCGTTTGTCGATCGAGAGTCATTTTATCGACGGCATGCGTGTGACCGACTCGCAAACCATGGACGTGGTTGAAATGGTGCTTGGCGGGCATGTGAACAAAGACATCGTTAACCTGATCAACCGCCATGGTGGCAGCGCTATCGGTCTAACCGGTAAAGATGCCGGGCTGATCCAGGCTAAAAAGATGGTAGTGAAGCGCCAGACGCCGGAAATGACCACGCCTGAAATCATCGACTTTGGTCATGTGGGCGAGGTCACGGGCATCAATACCGACTTGCTGAACATGTTGACCAAGGGTGACTTCATCCCGGTCATCGCGCCGATTGGTGTGGGGCCTAATGGTGAGTCGTACAACATCAACGCTGATTTTGTCGCAGGCAAAGTAGCGGAAGCACTGAAAGCCGAGAAGCTGATGCTGCTGACCAACATTGCCGGTTTGATGGATAAGCAAGGTCAGGTGTTGACCGGCCTGACCACCGCTCAAGTGGATGGGCTTATTGAAGACGGCACTATTTACGGTGGCATGCTGCCGAAAATTCGATGCGCGCTGGAGGCGGTGCAAGGTGGCGTGACCACTGCGCACATTGTCGATGGCCGCGTACCGAACGCGGTGCTGCTCGAAATCTTCACCGATACCGGCGTAGGGACATTGATCAGCAACAGCAAACCTGCGGCTTAAGACTCAAGGCTTTGCTCGCGATCTTTAAAGATCAAAAGATCGCGAGCAAGCTCGCTCCTACGGGGTATGCGACAAATACCTTTTGAAAGAGTCGCCTAATTTTTGTAGGAGCTGCCGAAGGCTGCGATCTGTTGATCCTCAAAAGATCGCGAGCATCAGGAAGCCCGCCGATTGCTGTGGATCTCCGATAACGAAGGGCATATTCCTTCGCAAGTAAAGACTCCTCCTACATCCGCCACTGTTCCCATCCTTTAGCGTTCACTCCTTTGCGCTGACCCCGTGTCAGAGGAGTCATGGATGCTCGCGTCTGCTCGCGATAACACGTTTAGCCTGAATATCAACGCATGCCCTTATCCGGTTCAGGTACTGGCATTCAGCGGTGACGAAGCGCTCAGCACCCCTTTTAGTTTTGAGATTGAGTTGCTTTGCGAGCGCTCTGATCTGAACCTCGAAATGCTATTACACACGTCCGCCTTTCTGGCATTTGACCGCCATGGGCATGGTGTCCACGGGCAGATTTGTCACATTGCCCTGTGCAGCCCAGGCATTGGTCTGGCGCACTATCGGCTCACGCTGATGCCGCGTCTGGCCGATCTGAAGCACCGGACCAATCAGCGTATTTTTCAAAACCAGACCGTGCAGCAGATCATTGAAACCCTTCTCAACGAGCACGGCATCCATGGCGATGCCTACGGTTTCACCCTGCAATCCACCTACGAGCCGCGTGATTACTGCGTGCAGTACGCCGAGTCAGACCTGCGTTTTATTCAAAGGCTGTGCTTTGAAGAGGGCATTCATTACCACTTCAAGCATTCGCCTGACGCACATTACTTACAGTTCGGTGATGGTCAGTCGGCTTTCATGCCGCTGAAACAGGCAACCTCCTATCAGCCCAGTCATGGGATGGTCGCCGCAGAACCTGCGATTCAGCATTTTGATCTGCGTTTTCAAACGCGCACCAACAGCACTGTGCGCCGTGATTACGATTTTCAAGTGGCCAGTCGCACACTTCAGGTGGGCAACCGGACTAACCCCAGCCAAGGCTCCCTTGAGCATTACACCTACCCAGGTCGTTTCAATAATGATGCCCAGGGTGAGCGCCTGAACCAGAGGGCGCTTGAGCGACATCAGAGTGATTCTCGTCAGGCCAGTGGGCGCAGTGACCAACCTGCGTTGTGCAGCGGTCACTTTTTAACCCTCACCGAACACCCTTACCGTGATTGGAATGCGCCGTGGTTGCTGACCCACGTTCACCATGAAGGTAAACAGCCGCAAGTGCTGGAAGAGCGGGGCGTGCGCTCGACCCTTAGGCATTCGCTGGAGTTTACCGAGGGCTATCGCAATCACTTTCTGGCCATACCCGAGAGCGTGACGTACCGCTCGCCAGACGTTTATGAAAAGCCACGCATTCATGGCAGTCAAACGGCCCGTGTCACCGGCCCTGCTGGGCAAGAAGTCCACTGTGATCAGTTCGGCAGGGTCAAGGTACGTTTTCATTGGGATCGCAGTGATCGCAACGACGACACCAGCAGTTGCTGGCTGCGTGTCGCCTCCAGTTGGGCTGGCGACCGCTACGGCGCTGTGATCCTTCCACGCGTGGGGATGGAGGTGCTGGTCAACTATTTAGAAGGGGATGTTGACCAGCCGGTGATCGCGGGGTGCTTGGTATCGAGCATTACCCCGTCGCCACTCGTACTGCCCGCTGATAAAACCCAAAGCATCTTGCGCAGTCGCAGTACACCGGGAGGTGTCGGCTATAACGAACTACGCCTCGAAGATCGCCAAGGCCAAGAGAAAATCTACCTGCGCGCTCAACGCGATATGCAGCAACACATTGAAAATGACAGCCGATTGCAGGTCGACGGCAAACGCGAAGAAACCATCCTAGGCAACAGCGTGGTGGTGCTTGACGCTGAAGATCAGCAGACCGTCAGTGCCGATCGTATGACTGAAGTGCAAGGCAATGACTTTCACGCCGTCGCCATCAGCAGCCATACCCGTGTAGGGCTACACATGGCCGTTGAAGCGGGAGTACACGCGCACTTCAAAGCCGGGGCCACGCTGGTCGTCGATGGCGGCCCGTTGCTGACCTTAATGGCGGGCGGACAACACCTGCAACTCACTCCCGCCGGGATATACACCAGCTCGCCTATTTTGCCGGGCGGTGTGCCAATACCGGGCATGCCCGCGCTGTTGGCGGTAACGCAAGGCGTTGAAGCGATGACGGCCATGGCGTTGGCCGATCAGGCGCAAGCATTCGAAATGTCAGCCGACGAGGTAGAGCCGGTTTGCTTGATTTGCCAAGTCTTGAAGGAGGATCAAGCATGACGCGAGCGTACCTGTTGCTCGACAGCAACCAGATTCCAAACCTTTACGCGCGCCTGTTTCAATTGGCGCAGAACACCCTCCCGCACGCCTTGTACTTGACCACCCGTTACGCCGACTTGGCGAGTGTGGGGCCAGTGTTGATAGCGGTCGAGCCCAATGGTCCTCTGGCTAAAGCCTTCACCGAAGAGTGGCAGACTCGCGCCGGAATCTGGCTTGAGACAGTGGCGGATGAAGCCGATCTGATTGCGCATTTGCGCAGCCTTATTCATGTGCAACTGGAAGGCGACGTCAGTGCACTGTTCCGATTTTACGACCCGCGAATCACTCGTTTATGGCTGGCCGACCTGATGGATGCCGAGCGAGATCGGTTAATGGGGCCGGTGTGCACCATCCGCTTGCCGGATGGTTTTTATATCCAGCAAAAAAATTCGAACCAACCGTGCGGCCACTACGCCGCAACCCCTTGGCTGACCTTAAGCGCGCAACAGCTTGAGGATTTGTGCCAAGGCAAAAGAGACCAATTTGCGCAACGAATGGTTGATCACTGTCAGCGCTATTTCCCGCAGTGCTTGCACGGTGTGCAAGCGCAAGCCCAGCAGCAATGGGCGCAAGACTGCCAGCGCAGTGCAGCGCGCCACGGCTACAGCGCAGAGGATGAGGTGATGTGTTGGATCGGGTTGTATGCGTACTACGGTGAGGCGTTTGCAGAGGGGGATGGTCACGAGGTGTACCGTCAATTACTGGCCGCACGCAACGTGACACCGCAGCAGCGACTGGATGACTTACTGGGCGAGTTAACACGTCAACTCATCACTGGGGAGGTGAGCGCATGAGTGCTGATAAACGCTTGCGTTCAGTGGTTAGCCTGTCAGAGGCCACAAGAACAGCCAAAGCTCGCCCCCATACCGACATCAACAGTAACGTCAGGCAATGTCAGGCCAGCCCGTCACAGATTTTCGTGGTTCCGGTGCGTTACGCCCTCGGCGAAGAGCCCGCGATGCGCTCAGAGTTTCACCCTGTGGTTAAGGCGATAAGCCATCCGGCTTTTCAACCCGGCGTCACGACTCACAGCCATCCGATGGCCGCTCGGCTATTGCGTTCAGGTTTTGTCTACGTGTGGCAAGGAAGTGGCCCGTTGCAGCGTTATGCCATGGCCGAAAACCATCTTTTGCGCGCCCAAGCGTTGGACGACGATGACACGGTCGTCCAATTCGGCACTTTGAGCGGTATCGCGTTGGACAAGCACCAAGAAGCTTGGATGCTCTACAGCGAAATCCCGCTCAACCCCGTTGCTTGCGCACAACTCAGTGAGCCTGAAATCCGTGCCAAGCGCATGCGCCGTCTTGATTTACGACAGGTCGCGAACACCCTGCACGCGCCGCATTGTGTGCCGCTTAAAGCTGCCAACAGCGTTATGGGCGAGTTAATCCCCGAGTTCTATGACTTGGCCCTGACGATTGATTACCAGCGCAATCAGACCGAACTGCAAGCGTGTGCCCAAGCGTTGGGCCACAAGGCGATTGAAACGCCGACGCCTGACGCTATCAATGCCTATACCCACACTCAGCGCTGGCTCAACGAGCGCGCCAAAGTTGCCGCCCAGTACCCCGCGGTTCCGGCTGAAATTTCTGCGCCGGGCGAATGGAGTACGGTGCCTTGGGAACCGACCACTGCACAAAGCCTAATGGAAATCGCCCACACACAATCGGGCGGTTTATATACCGTGCTGGCGTGTCTGGACGACGACCTAGGCGTACTGCGCGACATCAACCACGAACAAGAGCAGGTCGAGTCTCGGCATGAGAAATGGCAGGCCGATAACAACCTGCGGCTGAGCATTGGCGGGTTTGTGCGCAGCTTGATTACCCAAGATGCCGACGAAGTGGTCGGGATGTTGATTTACCGTTATCGAGAACAGGACATTGAACTGACGCGTGAGCAGGGGCAATTGTTGCTTAATGCGCGCACGCGACTGGAGCAATTAGCCAAAGAGCGCTATACCGCCAACATACGACGCAGTACTACCCACAGCAACCAAGAAGCCGATACCCGACTAATCGAAATCCACCTTCGCGAACAAGCCGCCGTAGCGCCGATACGCGGATTTATCCCACTCAAACTTCACGATGAAGTCCTCCAAGTGGTGCGCGACTACCAAGAAAGCAAAGTGAACAACCTTAGAAACACGCAGGCGAGTGACAAGGTTGAGCAATACATCGACCTACCAGCCATGAACCATTGGCTAGACGAAACGGCTACGGCACATTTTGATCATGTTAAAAGCCGACACGAAGCACTTTATGCCGATCGTGGTACTTACTTGTTACGGCACCGTAGCGGCACGTGGTTTGTTGATTATGACGATAGCGCGCACCGTCAATGGTTGAATGAGTTGGCTTTAGCCTGTCTTAGTGCTCAGTGCTTGCGAAAAGTTGGGGCTGAGCAATACGCGGAGTATGTGCGCAGTGCTGATGAGGGCGCATTGCGCCAATTGTTTTACGGCTGGAGTCCGACCCTTGAGGGCGCGGTTAATAGCATCAGTCGAGCAACTGAATTGATGGCTGCGTTAGAAATTGAAAATCAGGCCAATGCGATGGTTGCGTTGAGCAAGGCATTGGGACCGCAAGGTTTCAACATCCTATCTGGCCTCACTGAGTTGTCGAACAACGCCAATAGCCTTTGGAACCACTTAATAAAACGCTTAAGTGCATCGTTGTTGCTACTCAGCAGTAAAGTAGGCGAACCGTTGAAAGGGTCTTTGCTGGCAATGATGACGGTAGTGCGTGCGGCCAATCAAATTGGTTTGCGGCTAGTTATCCAAGAAAAACATCATGTTTTAAAGCAATTTGGCAAGGTGGCAGAAGACCTCACACAATGGGTTAATACCACCGGCAACGCTATCGGCCGTGGTCATGTTTCTAAAATCGTCAACTCTGTGGCAGTAAAAAACAGTGGTGGGTTAGTGGCGCTGTCGGCGTTACTTCTTAATACTTGGAATGCCAGTAATTATCTCGGGCAGGCCAAAATGCTAGAGGGGATGGATCAACAGCGGGTTTATGACACAGCGTCTGCGACGTTATATGCCGGGGCGGCGTTGGTGGCGGTTATTGATAGCCAGTTCGGCAAGACAGCTCAGTTTTCGATTGGCCGAACCAGGGCGCCTATACGAACTCTCTTGGGAGGGGTTATTGGAGGGCTATCTGGTCTAGCTGCATTATACGAATTTAGGTCCCTGCAGCTACAACTTGAAAGCATGCAGGACTCTATCGATCCTTGGCTGAAAATGCGTAGAAGCGTGGTAGCTGGTCAAGTTGCTGTTTACGGAGCTGTTTCACTCAATGTTATTGTTTATATCTCTAGAGTTATCGGCGGAAATTTACAAGCTACATTTGCTTATTCGCGTTTTTTATTTTGGACGGGGCCGATTACCATTCTGATTGCTGCACTGGGCGTGCTTTACTTAATCACTTGGTATTTTCAGCAGAAGCCTATGCAGAACTTTCTAAATTATTGTTGCTGGTCAAAATCTCGCGCTAAAGATCTGAGCCCAATAACACCTGAGGCTCAGCAAAACGAGCTTAACCGCTTGTACGTTATTCTTTACACTCCGAGAGTTAGCTTTGAACCAGTTGGCCCAAGTAGTGTAATGAACGCTTTGCAGTCGGGCGTAACAAAAAGTGAAATAAAAATGCTCACTGTTGACCTGCCAGGGGCCGAGCCCACTAATGTTTACTTAGATATATCCCTGATCGGTAATCCACTAGATACCATAGCGATGCGCGAGCGGATAAAGAGTGGTGAGGGCAAACATTCTCTTGAAGAGCCTATGCAAGACATCGGAGAAAGCTGGATGCAGAGCAGTAATTGTGAGTGGATTCCGCATACTCAAGGAAACGGCTTGCGTTTGAGTGGCCCTTTTAACCCCGTGCCTAATAGATTCGGTTCTAAACCCACGATCGTGTCTTTGCGCTTGCGATATCACACTCCTTTAACTTCGATACTAGGCGCTCTTAATTTTATGGGTGGAGAACGGGGTGTCGCTTTCACTTTGAGTGCTGCAACTGGAGTCATAGCCTTACGTGAAGACCCAACCCCAGAGCTGGACAGTGCAAAGCGCCACCCTTTGGGCGGCCAGCAACGTTCGATTTTCTTAAAGACAGATAACAAAAAATGAAGTTGCCAACAGCAGGTACGAGTAAGAAAGGTCTATTTTCTCAACAAGATTATCTTGCGCCACTGCCCATACCCACAGGTCAGTCTGCAGTCGATATGCTTAACGTTATATGGTGTAAGAATGATGTGTATTTGGATGTTGGAAGTTATAACATCAGTTTAGGCGTGATGGTTTTGTGGCCAATGATTGTGCTCATGTTGTCCATTGGTTATGCGACAAATGACTCTGATGTTTATTGGTACGGAGCTTATACATTAGCTATTCCTATAGTGTTTTTTATTTATATGCTGCTCCAGCCGGCACCATTACCCATCCGTTTCAACCGTCAGCGTCGAGAAGTCTGTATTCCTCTTAAAGATGGTAAGCACTGGATTGTGCCGTGGGAGTCGGTAAGCGCTGTAGCCTCAGTGCACTCGACTTTCAGTCAAGTGGGTAAGCATTCGATGGGGATGCTGTTTATAGGCTTTGATAATCCAGACCCACACGCTAAGGCCGAAGATAAGCACTTTTCTATAGGTTTTAACTGCGGCTCGGATGAAGGTTCGATGGCGCAGTGGGAGTGTATGCGCAGTTTTATGGAGATGGGTCCGCATGTTGTAAAGGATGAAAGTGCTAGGTTTCATTACACCAAAGGTATATTGGCGACTTATATAGACAGTCTTTTCATTGCTGCTAAGCGTAAAGGCTGGTTCATGACGTTGTTGTGGGAAGGATTCTGTGGAGTATTTATATTCAATTCCTTCCTTATTGATGCGCTTGAGCGGCTAAAGCTGTATCCGCTCCCCGAGTTTATTAGCCCAGACATCATCGAATGGTCCAAACCCCTCCCACCGGATCAATGGGCCAAACGCTCACCAGAGCTGGAAATCGCCATTGCCCAGCGCGAAGCCGAATTGGCCGCACAGGCTGGCTGATCTGCAAAAACAAAACGGGGAGGCGCGATTGGTTTCGCGCCTCCCCCGTGGAGAGCAGACAGTCTGCTTAGATCCCGTACTGTGCCCGGTACGCCTCAACGGCTGGCAGGTATTGTTTCAATGTTTCATCTTCTGCCAAGAATTGCAGCACCTGTGTCAGCGATACGATGCTGACCACCGGCATGCCGAAGTCGCGTTCAACCTCTTGGATGGCGGATAACTCGCCGTTGCCGCGCTCTTGGCGGTTCAGGGCGATCAATACGCCCGCAGCCTTGGCGCCTTGGGTTTCAATGATTTGCATGACTTCACGGATGGCGGTGCCCGCCGTGATGACGTCGTCAATGATCAAAATATCGCCTTCTAGGGGCGATCCGACCAAGCTGCCACCTTCGCCGTGTGCTTTGGCTTCCTTACGGTTGAAGCACCAAGGTACGTCGCGCTCGTGATGCTCGGCCAGCGCTACTGCGGTGGTCGCAGCCAAAGGAATACCTTTGTAGGCCGGGCCAAACAGCACGTCGAATGAAATACCGCTGTCGACGATGGCCGCGGCGTAGAAACGGCCCAGTTGCGCCAGCGCAGAGCCGGTGTTAAACAGACCCGCATTGAAGAAATAAGGGCTGGTACGCCCGGACTTCAGGGTGAACTCACCGAAGCGCAAAACGCCGCGATCAATGGCAAAACGGATAAAGTCGCGCTGATACGCTTGCATGAAAATGGCCCCAGATACCACGGATTTAGCTAATTAGTAAGACGGCGTGTATCATACACGCACGTGATTTTTGGGGCCATTTATGCGGATCATCAGTGTGAACGTTAATGGTATTCAGACGGCAGTCGAGCGCGGTTTGCTCAGTTGGCTGCAAGCTCAGAATGCCGACGTTATCTGCCTGCAGGACACCCGCGCCTCCGCCTTTGAGCTGGACGACCCGGCCTACCAGCTGGATGGCTACTTTTTGTATGCATGCGAAGCTGAAGTCCCTGCCCAAGGCGGCGTGGCTTTGTACTCGCGGTTGCAGCCTAAAGCAGTCATCACCGGGCTTGGTTTCGAGACGGCCGATCGCTACGGGCGCTACCTGCAAGCCGATTTCGATAAGGTCAGCATCGCGACCTTACTGCTTCCTTCGGGGCAGAATGGCGATGAAGACTTGAACCAAAAGTTCAAGCTAATGGACGATTTTGCGCGCTACCTAGATAAGCAGCGTCGCAAGCGTCGTGAGTACATTTACTGCGGCTCGTTGTACGTGGCGCAGCAGAAACTCGACATTAAAAACTGGCGTGATAGCCAGCAGTCTCCCGGTTTCCTTGCGCCTGAGCGGGCTTGGATGGATGAGATTGTCGGCAACATGGGCTATGTGGATGCCCTGCGTGAAGTCAGTCGTGAAGGCGATCAGTACAGCTGGTGGCCGGATAACGAACAGGCTGAGATGCTGAATCTAGGCTGGCGTTTCGACTATCAGTTGTTGACACCTGGCTTGCGCCGCTTTGTTCGCAGTGCTCGCTTGCCGCGTCAGCCACGTTTCTCGCAGCACGCGCCATTGATCGTGGACTACGATTGGACACTGACTATCTAAGTGTTGATTCGATGTCATAAAAATGCCCGTATCGAAAGATGCGGGCATTTTTTATGCCCGTACACGTTGCTGGAGCTGGACGTACGGGTAAGCGCATTTTGGCAAAACATTGAGCTACATCTTTATGGCGCATTGAGAAAAAACGACAAATATGTAGTGCATGGGGAGGGGGTAAGCCCAACAGAATGGCGTGGTCCACTTGGGCATTTCATACATTTAAAGGATTAAGCTATGAACAATGATGAAGTTAAAAAAGCGATTAGCCATTTGATCGGCACACCGTATGTGCCCAGCGTTAAAGCCTACATCAGCGAACTTACCGGACGCACTCGCGTTGTCGGCGTTAACGAAGTGTCCACCAAAGAGATGGATCCTAATAGGATCCATCTGATAGGTGATGACAACAATTGCATCGCGTCCTTTCAGTTTGGTTGAAATCTGACTTAGGGCACGGCAAAACAGTAAAAGCCCGGATTTTTTCGATCCGGGCTTTTACTAGCGAAACTTTGCAGGTGATTGGGCTGACTACTTAATTGGCCGCCAAGTGAACGGATAGCGGTATGCCACTCCGTCGTTAGCCTTAACCCCGGCAATCACCACCAGTACTACGGCACCGATGAACACTAGGCCGAGTAAAGCGAAGCCAATCAGCACAAACATCAGCACGTAGCAAATAGCCGAAGCAATCGCCACGGTGATCTGAAAGTTCAGCGCCTCTTTACCTTGAGCGTCGATAAAGGGATCGCTCTCGCGCTTGAGCTGCCAAACGATCAGCGGCCCAATCAGGTTGCCAAACGGAAACCACATCCCAAGGAACGCCGAAAAGTGACAAAACATCGCCCATTGGCGAGCTTCACGGCTCGGCTTAGGGTTTGAAAGGTCTAACTCTGTCATGGCGTTCTCCTGTCGATCATCAAGGGGGTTGGCAATCAGTCAGCCAATGCCGCTTGTTGCAGTGCGAATATCTCGGTCATGCCTTTTTGAGCCAATGCCAACATGGCGTTCAGCTCTTGTGGCTGGAATGGCGCGCCTTCGGCAGTACCTTGAACTTCGATGAAACCACCGGTGCTGGTCATCACGACGTTCAAGTCGGTTTCGGCTGCCGAGTCTTCAAGGTAATCCAGATCAAGAACGGGTTCACCTTGATAGATGCCGACCGATACGGCGGCGATCATTTGTTTAATCGGGTCGCCGCCTTTAAGGCCGCCGCGCTTTTTGATCACTTTGAGGGCGTCAACCAGTGCAACCATTGAGCCGGTGATCGACGCAGTACGGGTGCCGCCGTCGGCCTGAATCACATCGCAGTCGACGTACAACGTGATGTCGCCCAGTTTAGACATGTCTAAGGCTGCGCGCAGCGAGCGGCCGATCAGGCGCTGAATTTCTAGGGTGCGACCACCTTGCTTACCACGGCTGGCTTCGCGCTGGTTACGTTCGCCAGTGGCGCGCGGCAACATGCCGTACTCAGCTGTCAGCCAGCCTTGACCCTGGCCTTTAAGGAAGCGCGGTACACCGTTTTCGACGCTGACGGTGCAGATGACTTTAGTGTCACCAAACTCGACCAGTACAGAACCCTCTGCGTGTTTGGTGTAGTTGCGTGTGATGCGGATCGGGCGCAGCTGATCGGCAGCGCGACCACTTGGACGTTTCATGTGGGATACCTGTACGGGACGGAAAACTGCTGAGCATTATAAAGGCCGTGACAGATCAGGGCACATTTAAAAAACAGTCCAAATCTGTAGCCCCTTTTATTTTCAAACGCCAGGGCCGTTAACCAAGCCATCGCAGCCTGCGCCAGCGGTTACAGCTATGAGTGCTTTTGCGACAGACGCCATTTGGGCCAGCCCGCTGCACTGCGTTACACTTCGCGGCCTTATACAGCCGCCCGAATTCACTCATCAGATCGCGAGGTATCTCCATGGTGCACAGCATGACCGCCTTTGCCCGCGTTGAAAGCGCTGGTACTCAGGGCACCCTGAGTTGGGAGCTGCGCTCGGTCAACAGCCGATACCTGGAGCCGCATCTGCGTTTGCCGGAGTCTTTTCGGGAGCTTGAAGGTGCTGTGCGGGAAGCGCTGCGACAGGGTATTTCCCGAGGCAAGCTGGAGTGCACGTTGCGCTTCATCGAAGAAAGCGCCGGCAAACCGCTGCAAGTCAATCGCGAGCGGGCAGCGCAACTGGTTGCCGCCGCCGAGACGATTGCCAGTCTTATCAAGCAGCCCGCGGCCCTAAATCCACTCGAAGTTTTGGCTTGGCCCGGTGTTCTGGTGGCCGATGCCGCCGACCCGCAAGCGCTAAACACACAGGCGCTGGCGCTGTTCAAGCAAGGCTTGCAAGAGCTCAAAAGTGGCCGCGAGCGTGAAGGCTCTGAACTGGCGCGCTTGATCAGCGAACGTTTGAGCGCCATTGAGAGTGACGTCGAAACCTTGCGTGAGCAGGTCCCGCATATGCTCGCCACTCAGCGGCAAAAGGTGTTGGATCGCTTTGCAGATATGAAGGCCGAGCTTGATCCGCAGCGCCTTGAGCAAGAAATGGTCATGCTTGCGCAAAAAAGTGACGTCGCCGAAGAGCTTGATCGTCTCAGCACCCACATTCTTGAAGTGCGACGCGTGCTCAAATCGGGCGGAGCGGCCGGTCGTCGACTCGACTTCCTCATGCAAGAACTTAACCGTGAGGCCAACACCCTCGGTTCCAAAGCATTCGACCCACGCAGCACTCAAGCGGCGGTTAACCTTAAAGTGTTGATCGAGCAAATGCGTGAACAAGTACAGAATATTGAGTAAGGCTCACTTCGACATGACCCACAGCACTGGCACTCTTTACATTATTTCTGCGCCTTCAGGTGCGGGAAAAAGCAGCTTGGTCAAAGCGCTGATTGACATTGAGCCGCAGATTTGTGTCTCGGTGTCGCACACCACCCGGGCCATGCGCCCCGGCGAAAAGAACGGTGTGCACTATCACTTCGTTGAGCGCGAAGAGTTCGTGAAGATGATCGAACACGGTGATTTTCTTGAGCGTGCTGAAGTATTTGGCAATCTATATGGCACTTCGCAAAGCTATTTGCAGCAGACGCTGGATGAAGGCCATGACCTGATTCTGGAAATCGACTGGCAAGGTGCCGAGCAGGTCCGCAAGCTGATGCCTCAGGCGCGTTCAATCTTTATTTTGCCGCCGAGCCAGCAGGCGTTGCGTGATCGCTTGGACAATCGTGGGCAGGACAGTGCTGAAATTATTGACGGCCGTATGCGCGAAGCCGTGAGTGAAATGAGCCACTACGTCGACTACGACTACCTGATCATTAATGATGACTTTGCGCTGGCACTGGATGATTTGAAGGCCATTTTCCATGCCAGTCGTCTCCAGCAAAAACGCCAACAGCAGCGCTATGGTAAATTGCTGGCCGAATTACTGGGTTAAACAGCACTTCCCAAAACCTCTGCAAGGGCTTTAAATTGGCACTTACAGAAGTATTGGGCAGGGCGAGTTAAAAATCAGCGCTTCCCTAATGGCTGGTGATTTTTTAAACTGTCGAGTCCGCTCGCCCATCCGGGCAGCGCGCATATTGCATTTGCTACGAGGAAGACCATGGCCCGCGTAACCGTTGAAGACTGTCTAGAACACGTGGATAACCGCTTTGAGCTGGTCATGCTGTCTACCAAGCGTGCCCGCCAACTGGCCACCGGTGGTAAAGAGCCTCTGGTTCAGTGGGAAAACGATAAGCCTACCGTCGTTGCCCTGCGTGAAATCGCAGAAGGCCTGATGAGCTACGAGTTTATCGCTAACGCTGAAATCGTCGAAGACGAACCGCTGTTCGCAGCGTTCGAGGACGAGTCCAACGAGGCTAACTAAGCCTATGCCCGGTCGACGTAGTACGGCGAAGGGTTCACAGTTTTGGCAGGAGGCTCCCTCATGCCGAGCATAGACTCCCTCGCCGACAGCTTGTCGACCTACCTCAGTGCGGACCAGGTCAATCTGGTCCGACGAGCGTATTTTTACGCAGAACAAGCCCACGACGGCCAACGCCGACGCAGCGGCGAGCCTTATGTCACGCACCCGCTGGCAGTGGCAAACATCCTTGCCGACATGCATATGGACCATCAGAGCTTGATGGCAGCCATGCTGCATGACGTGATCGAAGACACCGGTATTGCCAAAGAAGCGTTGGTTGCGCAATTCGGCGAAACGGTGGCCGAACTGGTCGATGGCGTCAGTAAGCTGACCCAGATGAACTTCGAAACCAAAGCTGAAGCCCAGGCTGAAAACTTCCAGAAAATGGCCATGGCCATGGCCCGCGATATTCGCGTCATTCTGGTCAAGCTGGCTGACCGCTTGCACAACATGCGTACCCTCGAAGTGTTGTCCGGCGAAAAACGCCGACGGATAGCCAAGGAAACCTTGGAAATCTATGCCCCAATTGCCAATCGGCTGGGCATGCACAACATTCGTATCGAATTCGAAGACCTCGGTTTCAAGGCGATGTACCCGATGCGCTCCGCGCGCATTTATCAGGCGGTCAAACGTGCCCGGGGCAACCGCAAGGAAATCGTTAACAAAATCGAAGAATCGCTTAGCCACTGTCTGGCCGTTGATGGTATTCAGGGTGAAGTGAGCGGGCGTCAAAAGCATATCTACGGCATCTATAAAAAGATGCGCGGCAAACGCCGGGCGTTCAACGAGATCATGGACGTGTACGCCTTCAGGATCATCGTTGATAAAGTAGACACCTGCTATCGGGTGCTGGGCGCTGTACATAATTTGTACAAGCCACTGCCGGGTCGTTTCAAGGATTACATCGCAATTCCTAAAGCCAACGGCTATCAGTCGCTGCATACCACGCTGTTTGGCATGCACGGCGTACCGATCGAAATTCAGATCCGTACCCGTGAAATGGAAGAAATGGCCAATAACGGTATCGCCGCGCACTGGTTGTATAAATCCAGTGGCGATGAGCAGCACACGGGCACCCACGCCCGAGCGCGACAATGGGTTAAAGGCGTGCTGGAGATGCAGCAGCGCGCGGGCAACTCCCTCGAATTTATCGAAAGCGTAAAAATCGACCTGTTCCCGGACGAGGTCTACGTCTTTACGCCCAAAGGCCGGATCATGGAGTTGCCCAAAGGCTCCACGGCGGTCGACTTTGCCTATGCCGTCCACACAGACGTCGGCAACAGCTGCATTGCGTGCCGAATCAATCGTCGTCTCGCGCCGCTGTCCGAGCCGCTGCAAAGTGGCTCCACGGTCGAGATCGTCAGCGCTCCCGGCGCACGTCCAAATCCGGCATGGCTCAACTTTGTGGTCACTGGCAAGGCGCGAACGCACATTCGCCATGCGCTGAAACTGCAACGCCGCTCTGAGTCGATCAGCCTCGGCGAGCGCCTGCTGAATAAGGTGCTAAACGGCTTTAATAGCGCCCTGGACAAAATCCCCGTCGAACGCGTTCAGGCCATGCTCCATGAGTATCGGTTGGAACACATCGAAGACCTGCTTGAAGACATTGGCTTGGGCAACCGCATGGCTTACGTGGTTGCTCGACGCTTATTAGGCGAAGGCGAGCAGTTACCAAGCCCAGAGGGTCCGCTGGCGATCCGTGGAACCGAGGGGCTGGTACTCAGTTACGCCAAGTGCTGTACGCCGATTCCGGGCGACCCGATTGTCGGTCACTTGTCTGCTGGTAAAGGCATGGTTGTGCACTTGGACAACTGCCGCAATATCAGTGAGATCCGTCATAACCCTGAAAAATGCGTCCAGCTATCATGGGCCAAGGACGTTACTGGCGAATTCAACGTTGAATTGCGCGTCGAGCTTGAACACCAGCGCGGCTTGATCGCATTGTTGGCCAGCAGCGTCAACGCTGCCGACGGCAACATCGAAAAAATTAGCATGGACGAACGCGATGGTCGTATAAGCGTGGTCCAACTGGTAGTCAGCGTGCACGACCGCGTGCACCTGGCGCGTGTGATCAAAAAACTGCGCGCCCTCACCGGGGTCATTCGCATCACTCGTATGCGTGCGTAGCCACCTAATTACAAGGAGTCACTCATGTCCAAGACTGTAATCACCAGCGATAAGGCACCTGCTGCAATCGGCACCTACTCTCAGGCGATCAAAGCTGGCAATACTGTCTACATGTCCGGTCAAATTCCGCTGGACCCAAAAACCATGGAACTGGTTGAAGGCTTTGAAGCCCAGACCGTTCAGGTGTTCGAAAACTTGAAATCGGTAGCTGAAGCCGCAGGTGGTTCGTTCAAAGACATCGTTAAGCTGAACATCTTCCTGACCGATCTGAGCCACTTCGCCACGGTCAACGAGATCATGGGCAAGTACTTCGAGCAACCTTATCCAGCTCGCGCCGCCATCGGCGTTGCCGCCCTGCCAAAGGGTTCGCAGGTTGAGATGGACGCTATTCTGGTGCTTGAGTAAGACCCTCGGCGCAGCACTTTCCTGCTGCGCCTCCCCTCGCTCCCCCCCCCGCTTTAAAAGGATCCCACCATGCGCAACGCGCTAGTTTTGTCACTGCTCGCCTTGGTTTTAGGTGGCTGTGCCAGCGATCCCGCAGCTCGTGATATCAGTGGTGTCTGGATTAACCAAGCTGCAATTAATGAAGCAGCCAAAGGCGGCCATCTGCGCGAAGCCTTGCTGGCTAACGGGCCGAACCTTGAATGGGATATCGACGCCAAAAACGCTAAAGCCAGCTACACCAACGGTTTTGAACGCGTAGAAGGCACATTGCTGCCTCAAAAGAAGGGCACTTGGCAGGTTGATATGTATGGCAGTTCGGCGATTGAGCTGGGCCTGAAAGGCGCAGCGTTAAATCAAACGGCTTCTGACGCAGACCCTCAGCAATCTTTTGTTCGTTCGCCTGTGCAACTGGCCAGCGACGCGCCGTTAGGCACGCATTTCGAGCGCGCGCTTAAGGCCGTTTATTTAGGCGGTCAATGGCGTGTGATCAGCGGTTTAGGGCAAGGCAACACGGTGACATTTATGCCGGACGGCCAAATCAAAGGTCTGCCTGACAATAACGCGTACGCGTTGTGTCTGGCCGGTGATTGCGCGTCGATGAGCGGTGAGTACGACAGTCTGTGGCTGCAACAAGACGAAATCGGCGCTGTACACATTTTTGTACGAAACGGCCGCCGACTTGAAATCTTCCAAGCGCTGGACTCTGCCAAGTCTGACGAAATGCCTCAGCTTTATCCTGGCAAGCTGGAGTGGGTGCTGGAAAAGCAGCTCTAACAACTGTCCCCTCTGGAGCTGCCGCAGGCCGCGATCTTTTACGATTTAAGGTCAAAAGATCGCAGCCTTCGGCAGCTCCTACAAAAACTAGTTGAGCCAGAGGGGGGGGGCGCATAAACCCCTGTAGCGAGCTTGCTCGCGATCCTTAAAGGATCAAAAGATCGCGAGGCAAGTGGTATCAGCCAGCCAAAATCGCGGTATATCCCTCGCGATAACTCGGGTAACGCGGTTCCCAGCCCAGTGCTTTAGCTCGCGCATTGCTACAACGTTTGCTGCCTGCGCGGCGCACACTTGCCTCGTCGGCCCATTCGGTTACACCTAAGCGCTCGCGCAGCCAATTCACAACTTCTGCCAGTGGTGCTGGTTCGTTATCGACGCCGATATAGCAGTCGTCCAACGCTTCGCCCTGCTGATCTGCCTTAAGCAAAAAGGCCAAAAGCCCCGCGGCATCATCGGCGTGGATCCTGTTGCCATATAACGGCGGATCGACCGCAACACGATACCCTTGTCGCACTTGCCCCAGCAGACGCTCACGGCCTGGCCCGTAGATACCGGTTAAACGCACAACACTGGCGGGCAAGTTACTTTGCAGTGCGACCTGCTCGGCCTGCAGCATGATTCGCCCAGAGTAATTGGTTGCCTCGGTGGGGGAGGTTTCATCCACCCATTCGCCGCCTTGTTGCACATACACGCCGCTACTGGACACAAACAGCAGGCGTTTAGGCTGCTGGCCGTGCTGTTTGAGCCAGTTAAGTGTGTGCTTGAGCCCTTCAACATAAGCGGCTTGATAACCCGCTTCATCGTGATTCGTCGCGGCAGCGCTGTACACCAAGTAATCAATCTGGCCCGTGGGCCAGTTCGCTGGGCATGCCTCGCTGAACAGGTCGCCTGCTACGCCGCTGACGCCCGCGGGCAGTCGGTCGATTGAGCGGCGCAGCCCATACACTTGCCAGCCAATACTGAGCAATTGAGTGGCCAAGCGACTTCCTACATCCCCGCAACCGACGATCATGGCCGTTGTGTTAGACATCGCGAAAACCCCTTACTAAATGTTACAAAAATGGCTGAACGGCTAGGATCAAGACCGTGACTTTTGAAAAAAACAGATGCTATTGCTTTTGTTAACAAGAATTACTTGCAATAATAATGCACCGTTTGCCCAGATCCTAAGACGCACTGTAGGGCAATTCTCTTTTCTTTCTTCAGGTCCGGCTAGCATGACACGCAATCAACCCAACGCTTCGCCAACCCAGCTTTCGAGCCCATCACGCCTATGGCGTGGGCTTGCGGCGCTGATGTTCAGCCTTTTGCTGGCACCTGCTGCGGCCTTCGCCGACGAGCCTGCCGCACCGGCTGCACAATCCGCCACTGAGGCTTCGGCCCCGGCGCCTGTCGCTGTACCGGCTGCGACGGATCCTGTATTGGCAGACGATGCGAGCGCCCTGAACGATGACGCACCGCAAGTGGTCGCTGAAGAAGATAACAGCTTGGGCATGGCCCACGACCTGTCCCCTTGGGGCATGTACAAAAACGCAGACATCATCGTAAAAATTGTGATGATCGGCCTAGCCATTGCTTCCATCATCACGTGGACCATCTGGATCGCCAAAGGCTTTGAGGTCATGGGCGCCAAACGCCGTCTGCGCGGTGAAATTGCCAACCTGAAAAAAGCCCGCACCCTACAAGAGGCCAGCGAAACCGCTGCCAAACAAGGCACCCTTGCGCACTTACTGGTGCAGGATGCCATGGAAGAAATGCGTCTGTCGGCCAATAGCCGTGAGAAAGAAGGCATTAAAGAGCGTGTCAGCTTCCGCCTTGAGCGCTTGGTAGCGGCTTGCGGCCGTAACATGAGCAGCGGCACGGGCGTGCTGGCGACCATCGGTTCCACAGCGCCATTCGTCGGTCTGTTCGGTACGGTTTGGGGCATCATGAACAGCTTTATCGGTATCGCCAAAACTCAAACCACCAACTTAGCGGTGGTTGCCCCGGGTATTGCTGAAGCCTTGCTGGCAACTGCATTGGGTCTGGTTGCTGCGATCCCTGCTGTTGTGATCTACAACGTTTTCGCTCGCTCCATTACTGGCTACAAGGCTCAGGTAGCGGATGCGTCGGCAGAAGTGTTGCTGCTGGTTAGCCGTGACCTCGATCACCTGCCGCCCGAGCGTAGCTCGCAACCGCACATGGTGAAAGTGGGGTAATCGGCCATGGGCCTGCATTTAAAAGAAGGCGATGACGATCTCGCCGAGAACCATGAAATCAACGTCACCCCCTTTATTGACGTGATGTTGGTGCTGCTGATCATCTTCATGGTGGCCGCACCTCTGGCCACTGTGGACATCAAGGTTGACTTGCCAGCGTCGACCGCCAAGCCGGCTCCGCGACCTGAAAAGCCCGTATTCCTCAGCGTTAAGGCTGATCAACGTCTGTATTTGGGCGAAGAGCCTGTCAAGGTTGAGGCGTTGGGCCCGACCCTGGATGCCAGGACTCACAACAACAAAGACACGACGATCTTCTTCCAAGCCGACAAAGGCGTGGATTACGGTGACTTGATGAGCGTGATGGATGCACTGCGCGCAGCCGGTTACTTGAAGGTAGGTCTTGTTGGACTCGAGACGGCAGCCAAGAAATGACCATAGCGCGCCGAAAAATGACGCGTTACGCAATCAGCTTGGCCGTGGTGTTGGCTGTGCATGCGGTGGCAGTGATTCTTGCCCTGCAATGGTCCAACCCGCGGGCTATCGAACTTCCGCCGCAAGCGATGATGGTTGATCTGGCGCCTATGCCAGCTCCGCCTCCGCCTGCGCCGCCGAAGGTGGTGACCCCACCGCAACCGCCGGCTCCCGTGGAAGAGTTACCGATACCCAAGCTGGCCGAAGCGCCCAAGCCGAAGATTGCTGTTCCGAAACCGGTCAAACCTAAGCAAAAGCCCCAGCCGCCTAAGCCTGTGGAAAAACCTGAACCGGTTAAAGAAAAGCCGTCAGAAGAGAAACCAAGCGACGCAACGCCGACTAAGGCGCCGAGTGAGAAGTCTGCTGCACCGGCTCCAGGCCCGTCGCCACAACAACTGGCCGCCAAAGCCAGCTGGGAAGGCTCATTGTTGGCCCACTTGGGCAAGTACAAAAAGTACCCGCCTGGGGCTCAGGCACGGGGCAAGGAAGGTCTGAACCGTCTGCGCTTTGTGGTAGACGCTGAAGGCAAGGTGCTGTCCTACGAGCTGGTAGGCCGCTCTGGCAATGCGGATCTGGACCGGGCCACCCTGGAAATGATTCGTCGGGCACAACCGTTGCCCAAACCGCCAGCAGACATGCTGACCAATGGCAGCATCGAAATCGTGGCTCCCTTCGTTTATTCCATCGAAAAACGTCGGCGATAGAACCAAAAAGGGCACCTTAGGGTGCCCTTTTTGCATCCAGGCTTAAAAGGCATCGTCACGAAATTGGCCCCTCTCAGCGTTTGCTACCTGCTATTAAGCAATACGCACTACCGTCACTGTGGTTCTGTGGGCAATGTCTGATAACGTGCGTCTATCGTTTGCAGCCGTTATGCTTGGCCCGCAACCACAGGGACGCCCGTTATGACTCTTACCGAATTACGCTACATCGTTACGCTCGCCCAAGAACAACACTTCGGCCACGCCGCCGAACGTTGCCATGTCAGCCAACCGACCTTGTCGGTGGGCGTGAAAAAACTGGAAGACGAACTCGGTGTGCTGATTTTCGAGCGCAGCAAAAGCGCTGTGCGTCTCACGCCTGTGGGTGAAGGCATCGTTGCCCAAGCGCAAAAGGTGCTTGAGCAAGCGCAAGGCATCCGAGAGTTGGCTCAGGCCGGTAAAAACCAACTGACCGCGCCACTCAAAGTGGGAGCTATTTACACGGTTGGCCCGTACCTTTTCCCACACCTTATTCCGCAACTGCATCGGGTCGCCCCGCAAATGCCGTTGTATATCGAAGAAAACTTCACACACGTGCTGCGCGACAAACTGCGCAATGGCGAGCTGGACGCGATCATCATTGCGCTGCCGTTCCAAGAAGCCGACGTACTGACGCTGCCGCTCTACGACGAGCCGTTCTACGTGCTCATGCCGAGTGAACACCCGTGGAGCAAAAAGAAAACCATCGACGCCAGTTTGCTCAATGATAAGAGTTTGCTGCTGCTGGGCGAGGGTCATTGCTTCCGTGATCAAGTGCTTGAGGCGTGCCCGACACTGACCAAAGGCGCAGATGGCGCTCGGCACACCACGGTGGAGTCCAGCTCGTTGGAAACCATTCGGCACATGGTCGCCTCGGGCTTGGGTATCTCGATCTTGCCGTTGTCGGCCGTGGACAGTCACCATTACGCTCCTGGCATTTTAGCCGTGCGCCCGCTGACCCCGCCGGTGCCTTTGCGCACCGTGGCCATTGCTTGGCGCGCGAGCTTTCCGCGGCCCAAGGCCATTGAAATTCTCGCGGATTCGATCCGCCTATGCTCCGTGGCCAAGCCACCTGCCGCGACCTAAGAAGCTGAAATGACCGAGTTGTCAAACGTGTCAGTCACCGCGTTTAAGGGCGTGGGTGAGGCCATGGCTGAGAAACTGGCCAAGGTTGGGCTCGAAACTGTTCAGGATGTGCTGTTTCATCTGCCCTTGCGCTATCAGGACCGCACCCGCGTGGTGCCGATTGGTGCGCTGCGCCCCGGCCAAGATGCCGTGGTGGAGGGTCGGGTAATCGGCATCGACGTGGTGATGGGTAAGCGCCGAAGCCTGCTGGTGCGCATCAACGATGGCACCGGCGGCTTGAGCCTGCGCTTCTACCATTTCAGCAACGCGCAAAAAGAAAGCCTCAAGCGTGGCACTGAAGTCCGTTGCTACGGTGAGGCGCGACCCGGCGCGTCGGGGCTGGAAATTTATCACCCCGAGTACCGGGCCATTACCGGGGCAGAACCGCCGCCTGTCGACACGACACTGACGCCGATCTACCCCAGCACCGAGGGGCTGACGCAACAGCGTTTGCGCCAACTCAGCCAGCAAAGCCTAGCCATGCTGGGGCCGCGCAGTCTGCCTGACTGGTTACCGCCAGAGCTGGCCAAAGACTATCAACTGGCCCCGCTTGATGAGGCCATTCGTTATTTGCATCAGCCGCCTGCAGATGCCGATGTCGAAGAACTTGCGCTCGGTCATCACTGGGCTCAGCACCGCTTGGCGTTTGAAGAACTATTGACTCACCAACTCTCGCAGCAACGTTTGCGCGAAAGCCTGCGCTCTCAACAAGCTCCGGCCTTACCCAAGGCTAAAAAGTTGCCCAAGCAATACCTGGCCAATCTGGGGTTTCCGCCAACCGGTGCTCAAGTGCGCGTCGGTAACGAAATCGCTTACGACCTCAGCCGACCCGAACCCATGCTGCGCTTGATTCAGGGCGACGTCGGTGCAGGCAAAACAGTGGTTGCGGCACTCGCCGCGCTGCAAGCGCTGGAAGCCGGTTATCAAGTGGCCTTGATGGCGCCCACGGAAATCCTTGCCGAGCAGCACTTCATCAGCTTCAAACGCTGGCTGGAGCCGTTGGGTCTTGAGGTCGCGTGGCTGGCGGGCAAGCTCAAAGGCAAGGCGCGGGTTGCGGCGTTGGAGCAAATCGCTAACGGTGCACCGATGGTGGTCGGCACCCATGCGTTGTTTCAAGATCAGGTGCATTTCAAAAACCTCGCCTTGGTGATTATCGACGAGCAGCATCGTTTCGGTGTGCAGCAACGTCTGGCTTTGCGCAACAAGGGCGTAGGCGGCGTTATGTGTCCACACCAGTTGATCATGACGGCGACCCCGATCCCGCGCACCTTGGCCATGAGTGCCTATGCCGATCTCGACACGTCAATTCTTGACGAACTTCCGCCCGGCCGGACGCCGGTCAACACAGTGCTGGTGGTCGACACGCGGCGCGTAGAAGTGATTGAGCGAGTGCGCGCCGCCTGTGCCGAAGGGCGGCAAGCGTATTGGGTGTGCACCCTGATTGAAGAATCAGAAGAAATGACCTGTCAAGCCGCAGAAAGCACCTTTGAAGACCTTTCCAGCGCGCTGGGTGAACTGCGTGTTGGGCTGATTCATGGTCGTATGAAAGCCGCTGAAAAAGCCGACGTCATGGCTCAATTCAAAGCGGGCGAGCTGCAATTGCTGGTCGCTACCACGGTGATCGAAGTGGGCGTGGACGTGCCTAACGCGAGCCTGATGATCATCGAAAACCCCGAGCGCCTCGGGTTATCCCAGTTGCACCAATTACGAGGGCGCGTGGGCCGGGGCAGCGCCGCCAGCCACTGCGTATTGTTGTATCACCCGCCGCTGTCTCAAGTCGGGCGCCAGCGTCTTGGCATCATGCGTGAGACCAATGATGGTTTTGTCATCGCTGAAAAAGACCTTGAATTACGCGGCCCTGGCGAGATGCTCGGCACCCGGCAAACGGGTCTGCTGCAATTCAAAGTCGCCGATTTGATGCGAGATGCCGATTTGCTACCTGCTGTGCGTGACGCCGCTTTGGCCTTGTTAGAGCGTTGGCCAAGTCACGTCAGCCCATTGCTGGACCGCTGGTTACGCCATGGCCAGCAATACGGGCAGGTGTAAAAAGACCGTTCAGTAATGACAGACGCGGCCGATTTAATGTCGGGTAATTACATTTGAGCTGCACAGATCGGATATAGACCATGAGTAAAGTTGCTGCTGCCCTCGTCGTTGCGAGAACGCCCCTCGCTATAAAGCAACTGCTTGAAGAGCGGGCCGTGGGGTATCGCGAAGTCCTCGATCATCCGGGGCTGAACCCGGCCAGCAAGGTGCAGGCCGTGCTGCTTAATGACACGGCAGGCACCTTGATGGTGATGTTCGCGCAGAGCCAATTACTCGACCTTAACCGCTTGGCCCATTTAATCGGGCGCCGCATGACTGCCATCGCGCAGAGTCGACTTCGCGAGCTGCTCGACCGTCACGGCGTGAGCCAACTGCCGGGTTTCCCTTCGCTTATGCGTTCGTCCTGTTTGTACGACGAGCAATTGCTGCAACAGCCTTTGCTGCTGATCACTTCGGGCGAGCCGGGTTTATTGTTGGAAGTGACCCGTGAAGACTTCCAACGCTTATTGGGTATCGCCAACTCGGGACGCTTTGGTGAGCCCTTGAGTGCAGTCAGCCTCAATCTAAGCCTTCCCGACGACGATAGCGCAGCCATCAGTCAGGCGGTTCAAGCGTTCACAGCACGGCGCATACAGCAACGACTTGAAGCCACCATCGAGCTGCCGCCATTGGCGGAGAGTGTGCGCAAAATCATGCGCCTGCGGGTTGATCCCGACGTCACCATTGATGAAATCACCAGCGTTGTAGAGACCGACCCTGCGTTGGCGGCACAAGTCATGAGCTGGGCATCGTCGTCTTACTACGCCTCGACGGCCAAAATCCGCTCGGTAGAAGACGCCATCGTACGGGTGCTTGGGGTCGATTTGGTGATCAATCTAGCGTTGAGTCTGTCGCTGGGTAAAACCCTAAACCTGCCCGTTGATCACCCGCAGTCCAGCACTCCGTATTGGCAACAGTCGATCTACACGGCGGCCGTTATTGAGGGGTTGACGCGCAGCATGCCGCGCGAAAAACGCCCGGAGACGGGGCTGGCGTACTTGGCGGGGCTGCTGCATAACTTTGGTTACTTATTGCTTGCTCACGTCTTTCCGCCGCACTTCTCACTGATCTGCCGCCACCTTGAGGTCAACCCGCACGTCAGCCACAGCGCAATTGAGCAGCACTTTTTGGGCGTGAGTCGTGAGCAAATGGGCGCTTGGTTAATGCGTCACTGGGAGATGCCGGATGAGTTGGCCACCGCTTTGCGTTTCCAACACTACCCGGACTACACCGATGCCCATGCCGAATACCCGAATCTGGTGTGCATGGCGTTAGGGCTGCTGCGCAATCGCGGTATTGGTCACGGGGCTTACGCGCCGCTGCCTGACGCGCTGTTCGAGCGCTTGGGTGTGAGCCGTGACAAAGCCGAAGACGCGGTGGATAAAGTGCTGGAAGCCGAAGTCCTGCTGCGTGAGCTGGCGAATACGTTCAGCCAGGCTTAAATCCTGTAGAAGATTCCCTGCCGTCCAGACGCCGCGCTATCGCGCAGCAAACGGGCTAAGTCTGTAGTCGCTGACGAGACACAAAGGCTGAGATCAACGGCTGGCAGTCGTGACACCATCGCGTACGGTGTTTGGTTGCATATCTGCTTGTGTAGGAGCTGGCGCAGCCTGCGATCTTTTGATCTTCTATCGCAACCTCAAAAGATCGCAGCCTGCGGCAGCTCCACACGGGAAATTTGTCTACCAATACATCCTGTGTAGATACCAATGCCCACACATACGAACACAGGTCTGTCAACGTTGCGGCTGAGCCTGACCCTGCTGGATCGCCCACTGCACCATTTGCGGCATCAGCGTGTCAGAGGCTTGCCCAAAGCCTGCAACCACCTGCGGCACCTGTGGATTGTTGAGTGGCTGACGAACTTCAAAGCGCCTTGAACTGATGATCCGTTGGTCGCTGCTGCGCACCAGACGAGCGTTGTACTGCACCAAGATTTCCGGGTTTTTGCCGTTGTAATGCGTCTGGAAGGCCAGCAGTTCGCCGCCTAACTCGTAGTCGGACTGCAAGTTGCTGTCATCGGTGCTCAACGCCTGAACCCGACCGTCCTGCAAAAAGGCATCTAGCAGTCGATTGCGCAGCAACGCCGGTGCCGGGTCGCTCCAGCGTGCGCCTTTGTAGTTGCTGACCAAGTTGCCTTCGGGCACCACGGCAATGTTCTGGCTGTTGAGCGTGTTGCTGGCCATCGGCTTGTCCAGCCGCAGTGACCACGCCACCGGCGCCGCTTGGCTAGCCGCAATCGGCGTTTGCGCGTCAGGCAGTCGATACACATCAACCACTTCGGGCTTGGGGAAAATCGAACAAGCGCTGAGCACGCTCAGGCTGGCGGCCAGTAAGAGTGAGCCTGCCAGGCGGTAAGGTCGGATCATGGCGTGAATTCCTTGTTCTGCTCGCGGCCCAGCAAGTAACCGCTCGGGTTGGCTTCTAGACGCCGCGAAATGCCCCGCAGCGTACTAAGCGTCTCGCGCAACTCGTTAACCGCCGGGCCTAGCTGATTAAGCCCTTGCAGCCCGCTGTTGAGCGATTCTTCGTTGTTGTTAATCAGCCGGTTGATGGTCGCGGTGCTCTGCTCCAGCGATTGCATGGCCTGTTCTGCGGTGGTGAACATTTGCTTGCCTTGGCTATTGAGCAGGCCATTGGCATTGCGCATCAGCGCGGTGGTTTGCTCAAGTGTTGCAGACGCTTGCTTGCCCACTTGCGACAGTTGCTTGAGGGTTTGGGCAATGTCACCGCGCTGGTCAGCAAGCGCAGCGGTGGTCTGCTCAACGCTTGCCAAGGTTTTGGTCACACTGTCGACGTTCTCATGGGAGAACAGGCGGTTGGCGTTGTGCAGCAACACGTTAATGTTGGCCAGCATGTCATTGCCATCGGTCAATAGCCGAGCAATCGGGGAGGGCGCCGCCACGATTATCGGCAGCTTGCCATCGTTGCCTTTAAGCATCGGGCTGTTAGGGTCGCCGCCGCTGAGCTGGATGATCGAGGTGCCGGTCACGCCGGTCAGTGCGAGCTTGGCCTTGGTGTCGACTTTAACCGGCGTACCGGCTGCCAGACGAATCCGTGCCAGCACCCGACGCGGATCTTTGTCGTCCAGACGCAGCTCAATCACATCACCGACCTTGATCCCGTTGTATTGCACCGAGCTGCCTTTGGACAAGCCGCTGACTGCCTCGTTGAAGACCACTTGGTAATCCTTGAACGTGTCATCCATGCTCGACTTGGCCAGCCACAGGCCAAACAGCATGGCGCCTGCGATGACCAACACGCTGAACAGGCCAATCAGTACATGATGGGCGCGGGTTTCCATGTCATTGCTCCTTACGCTGGGTTGCCGCTTCATACGCGGCGCGGCCACGAGGGCCATGGAAATACTCATGAATCCAGGGGTCGTCGAAGTTTTCGACTTCGGCGATGGGTGCTGCCACCAACACTCGTTTTTGCGACAACACCGCCACTCGGTCGGTGATGGTGTAAAGCGTGTCGAGGTCGTGGGTGACCAGAAACACGCTCAAACCCAGCGCATCACGCAGGGTCAAAATCAGTTGGTCGAACGCCGCCGCGCCAATGGGATCAAGCCCAGCAGTGGGCTCGTCGAGAAACAAAATATCTGGGTCCAGTGCCAGTGCTCGGGCCAGTGCGGCGCGCTTGATCATCCCGCCAGACAGCGCAGACGGGTACTTGTCGGCAGCCGACAACGGCAACCCGGCCAGCGCCAGCTTGACGCACGCTAAGTGCTCAGCGTCGGGTCGGCTTAGCCCGGCGTGTTCGATCAAGGGCATGGCGATGTTCTCGGTGACCGTCAGCGAAGAAAACAGCGCGCCTTGCTGAAACAGCACACCGAAGCGCCGCTCAATCAACGAGCGCTCGGCTTCGCGCAGGCTCATTAGGTCTTGGCCGAACACCCGTACTTGGCCCTCATTCGGGCGGCGCAAGCCGACAATGCTGCGCAATAGCACCGACTTACCGGTACCGGAGCCGCCGACCACGCCTAAAATTTCACCTTTATACACATCCAAATCGAGATGCTCGTGCACGCTCTGGGAGCCAAAGCGATTGCACAGATCGCGCACTTCGATCACCGCCTCACGGGGCGTGCTTTTTGGCGTACTCACCAGCCCATCTCCATAAAGAACAGCGCGGCCACGGCATCGAGGAGGATCACGACAAAGATCGACTGCACCACGCTTGAGGTGGTGTGAGCGCCCACCGACTCGGCGCTGCCACTGACCTTAAAGCCTTCAAGGCAACCCACGGCGGCAATCAGGAACGCAAAGAAAGGCGCTTTGACCATGCCCACCAAAAAGTTTTTGACCCCGATGTCAGAGTGCAACATCGAAATAAACATGTCCGGGGAAATGCCTAGCGAAACTACGCACACCACCGCCCCGCCGAGAATGCCGGCCATCATGGCCAAAAAAGTCAGCATCGGCAGCGCGATCAACAACGCCAGCACTCGCGGCAATACCAGCAAGTCCATCGGATCAAGGCCCAACGTGCGGATCGCATCAATCTCTTCGTTGGCCTTCATTGAGCCGATTTGCGCGGTAAACGAACTGGCGGTTCGGCCTGCCAACAAGATGGCGGTGAGCAACACGCCAAACTCTCGCAGAAACGAAAAGGCCACCAAGTCGACGGTGTAAATCCCGGCACCAAAGTTGGCCAATACCGTGGCCCCCAAAAACGCCACCACGGCACCCACCATAAAGGTCAGCAGCGCCACAATGGGCGCGGCGTTGAGGCCGATTTGCTCGATTTGCGCCACCACCGGGGTCAGGCGCCACTGTTTGGGGCGCAACAGGTTGCGGGCTAGGGTCTGTAGGATCAGACCGATAAAGCCCAGCAACTGCAAGGTGTCTTGCCACAGCTTATAGACCGCAGAGCCGATTCGACTCAGCAATAACAGGCCGATGTTTATTTCGACCGCTTTAACCGGCACGCAGAAGTCGCGCATTGAGGAGTATACGGTTTGCAGCAAGGCGCGATCAGCTTCGGGGAGTTTGGTGGCGCTACCGGCCAGTTGGCTGACGCGCTCAGCCCCCAGCAACTCAACCAGCAGCGACGCACCCGCAGTGTCTAGGCGGGATACGTCGTCGAGGTCAATCTGGGTACTGGCGTCGTACTTGTCCGCGAGCTGCTCGGTCAGCTTTTTTAGCCGGGCATAATTGGCTAATGTCCATTGGCCACTGATGATCAGCCGCGCCGGATTACTTGACGTGTCTAGTTGGGCATCGCCCGCCATGGCAGTAATAGTCTTAGGCTCCATGCTCAGTACGCTTAAACGCAGACTTTATGTAATAGCACACTCTCGTAAAAGTGTTTCAGTTTGCCTGTACATTTGTGGGGGTAGCTTGATCTGTGTCGGTCACTTTGAAGCGCAACACGCCAAGCATTTGCCCGTCTTCGGTCAGCACCTTCACTTGCCAGCGCCCGACCGGATTGGGCGGGAAGTTCAGTTTGTGGGTCCAAGCGCGGTAACCCTCCTTGCGCCCACCGTGAATATCCAGCGCGATGCGATCAAATTCTTGACCATTGAGTTGCCACACATGGTAAATCCGCTCGTTAAGACCCCGTGGCGCATTGATTGAAGTGTAGGCGTAAAGGCCGTTGCTGCGTAGCTGGTTGACGCTGATCTGCTTAATGCTTTCGCCGGGTGTGCGGCTTTGCACTTGAGTGGTCACCGCCACTTCG